>DATFOC010000054.1:0-33446 GCA_035265935.1 Gaiellaceae bacterium | reverse complement strand
GGCATACCGCCGGCCAGGTCGTCCTCGACAAAACCGGGAACCTCAAGGCCGTCCAGAAGCTACTCGGCCACTCGTCGATCACGACGACCGGCGACATCTACACGGATTGGGACATTGACCAGCTCGAGGAGACGAGGCGCCAGGTCCTGGACGAGGAGGCCGAAAGGTGAATCGTTCCCGCCAGCCCGTACGCGATCCCGCTGCTGGAGCGGATAGTGGGCCAGGCAGGAATCGAACCTGCGACCTCGCGCTCCGGAGGCGCGCGCTCTATCCCCTGAGCTACTGGCCCGGAAGCCCGCAGTCTAGCCGTGGGTAGGTTCCGTTCTCGTGGATTTCCTGCGCGCGTACCTGCGGACGCTGAATCCGCCGCTGCCGAGCTCCGTGCGCACGCTGCAGGCAGGCGCGCTGGTCAACGCGCTCGGCAACGGGCTCGCGTACCCGTTCCTCTTCATCTACCTGCACAACGTCCGCGACATCGACCTCGCGACAGCGGGGCTCATCGTCGGCACGAACTCCGCGGTCGGGCTCGTCGCCGGCCCGATCATCGGCTCGCTCATTGATCGGATCGGCGGCCGGGTGACGCTGGCCGCGTCCCTGGCGCTCCTGGCGATCGGCTTCGGCGGCTACGCCTTCGTCGAGACACCCTGGCAGGGGTTCCTCGCCAGCGCAATCGCGGGCATCGGCAACGGCGGCTTCTGGCCAAGCCAGTCGTCCCTGATCGCGGGCCTGACTCCCCAGGCGCAACGGCATCAGGCCTTCGCCATGCAGCGGGTCATGATGAACCTCGGCATCGGCCTCGGCGGCCTTGCCGGCGGCCTGATCGCAACGACGAGCGACCCGAGCACGTTCACCGTGCTCTTCCTGGCCGACGCCGCAACGTTCCTCGTGTACTCCGTCTTCCTGCTCCGAGTCCCGGCGCCGCCACGGACGCCCAGGCCCGAGGGGCGAGAGCGCGGCGGGTACGGCGAGGTCGTGCGGAACCGTGTGTTCATGGCCGTCGTCACCTTGAACTTCGTCTTCATCGGGGCCGGGATGGCGCAGCTCGAGACGCTGCCGGTCTACGCCAAGAACGAGGCCGGGGTGACCGAAAAGGGGATCGGCCTCCTCTTCTTCCTGAACACGCTCGTGATCGTCCTGTCGCAGCTGCCGATGGCACGGTTGCTCGAGGGACACCGCCGGATGCGGACGCTCGCAGTGCTCGGCGTCGTCTGGGCCGTGGGGCTCCTGCTCGTCCCGATCGCGGGAGTCGCCGTGAACGCGTGGGTCGCCTGGAGCTTCCTCGCCCTCACCTTCACGATCATCGCCGTCGGCGAATGTCTCCACGGCACGGTCCAGGCGCCGCTCGTCGCCGACCTCGCCGACCACAGCTTGATCGGGCGCTACATGGCCGCCTCGGCCTTCTCCTGGGGTGTCGGATTCGCGCTCGGGCCTGCCGTGGGCGGCCTCGTGCTCAACCACTGGCCGCATGCGCTCTGGCCCGCGGCAGCCGCGGTGTGCCTTGCCGCAGGCGCGGCGGCCCTCGCGCTCGAGCGCTCGATCCCGGCCGGAGCCCGCACGACGCCGAAACGCGCGCAGCCCGCGGTCGCCGAAGCCTAGGAAACTGAGGCGTCGCTTGCGATGCCGCTAAGACTCCGTGTCGGATCCGCCGAAACGGAGGGTTGCTTCGCCGCGGCTAGAATCGAGCCAATGCGCCTAGAGGACCCGCTCAGTATCGATGCCCAGCCTGCCCCGCATCCGGGCTCGCTCGCGCGACATCGCTCGCGAGGTTTCTGCACCCCCTGCGCGCCAGCCTGCTGAGCTCGCCGCTCACGGCCTGACCTGGATCCACCTCGACTCCCCGACCACGGAGGAGGCGACGGCGCTCGCCGAGCGCTTCGGCTGGCACCCGCTCGACATCGAGGACGTCCTCTCCAAGCGGCAGCGGCCGAAGGTCGACGAGTACGACGACTACCGGTTTGTCGTCCTCCACTTCCCGGTCTACGACAAGGCCGCGAAGCGGCTGAACGCCGGCGAGCTGGACGTCTTCCTCGGCTACGGGTACCTGGTGACCCTGCCCACGGTCGAGCTCCTACCTGTCACGCGGCTTTTTCAGCGGGTGACGGACGACCCGGAGCTTCGCGACAGTCTCTTCGCCAAGGGCTCCGGGTACCTGCTGTACCACGTCCTCGACGACCTCTTCGACTACTGCTTCCCGATCCTCGACAAGATCGGTCACAAGCTCGACGCGATCGAGGACGACATCGAGCAGGAGGAGGACTCGCAGGAGATCGTCCGCGACATCTCCCGCGCGAAGCAGGAGATCATCAGCTACCGCAAGATCATCAAGCCGCAGAGGCCGACCCTGCGCCTGCTCGAGCGCCACGTCGAGCGGTTCCTGCCTGAGGACCTCGAGCTCTACTTCGACGACCTCGTCGACGCCTCCGAGCGGATCTGGGACCTGCTCGACAACTACAAGGAAGTGGTGGAGGCCTTGGAGGCGACAAACGAGTCGGCGATCTCACACCGCCAGAACGACGTGCTCCGCGTGCTCACGGTCTTCAGCGCCGTGCTCCTTCCGCTGACGCTCCTCGCGAGCATCTTCGGGATGAACGTCGAATTCCCCGGCTCGGGGACGGACGAGGCGTTCTGGGTGACGGTCGCCGCGATGGTGGGGGTGTTCGGCGGCCTCGTCGGCTTCTTCCGCTGGAAGCGCTGGATTTGACGAAGCCGCTCTGGGCGCCTTGGCGGCTCGAGTACATCCAGCAGGCCGACGAGCTGGACGGCTGCCTGTTCTGCGACGCGGTCGGTTCGGACGACGACGAGGCGGCGCTCCTTGTCCACCGGGGCAAGCGGGCGACGGTGCTCGTCAACAAGTACCCATACGCGTCCGGGCACCTCATGGTGGCGCCCAACCGGCACGTTGGCGAGTTCGGCGAGCTGACGGACGACGAGGCAGTGGAGGTCCATCGCCTCGCACACCACGGGATCGGGGCGCTCGGGCAGGTCTACGCACCGCAGGGCTACAACCTCGGCTGGAACCTCGGGCGGATTGCGGGCGCCGGCGTCGTCGACCACGTCCACCTCCACGTCGTACCTCGCTGGGCGGGAGACACGAACTTCATGCCGGTGCTGGCGGACGTGAAGGTGATCCCCGAGCACCTGCTCGAGACGCGGAAGAGGCTCACGGATGCCTGGCCCTCTTAAGACTCGCCGCGCGGCTGCCGATGTCAGAGGCAGCCGCCATGGCCGATTCGGACGCCGCCGCCACGCACGAGGATCCCGACTGGCCCGCCCAGGGCGTGCGCCAGCGCCTGGGTAGCCGCCTCGAGCGGCGCGTCCTCCGCTCCGCGGTCGACATGCTCGACGAGCGCGGCACCGACCTGGACTCGATCGAGCAGAAACTCGTCGAGCGTGAGCAGAACCTCGCTGAGCGCCTCTCCGCTGCCGAGGCCGAGGAGGCTCAGCTGTCCCATCGCGAGCGGCGGCTTGCTGAGGTCGGCGCGACCGACCTCGAGGCTACCCGTCGCATCGATCACCTGATCCGTGAGCTCGACCAGACCGAGTCCACAGCCGCGGCCTACCTCGCCAGGGCCGACGCGAAGGTCAATGACGCCGAGCAGAAGGCCCGGGATCTCGCCGACCGCGTCAGGCGGCTCGAGGAGGCGGAGCACAAGCGTGTCCTGTCCGCCGCGGACATCACTCGCCGCGAGTCGGCGCTGCGGAGCCGAGAGCACGAGCTCCGGCAGCAGGACGAGCGGCTGCGCGAGCGCGAGCAGGCGCTCGGCGCGACGCAGCACACGTTGATCGCGAAGGAACAGCAGCTCGAGGAGCGCCAGCGGCGCCTCGAGCAGCGCGACCGGGAGCTCGAGCACCGCGAGCACGCGCTTCGCGGCGGCGACGGGCGCTCGTGGGGCTCCGACCCCGCCTCCAGCCACTAACGTCCTTCCGGAACATCCAACCGGAGGGAGCCATGCGCCTCGAAGGCATCCACCACATCACGGCGATCACCGGCGATGCGCCGGGCAATGTCGATTTCTACGGGCGGGTCCTCGGCCTCCGCCTCGTGAAGAAGACCGTGAACCAGGACGACCCGACCGTCTACCACCTCTTCTACGCCGATGAGCTCGGGAGCCCCGGCGCCGACATCACCTTCTTCGAGTACCCGGGAGCTCGAAAGGGCCGGGCCGGGGCCGGGATGGTGCACCGAGTCGTCTGGCGGGTCGCTGGCGAGGACGCGCTGGATTTCTGGGAGCAGCGCCTCGGGGACGAGGGCATCGAGAGCGAGCGCTCGCCGGGCCGGGTGCGCTTCGAGGATTCGGAAGGACTCGGGCTCGAGCTGGCCGTCGTGGAGACCGGCGACGAGCCTCTGATCTCCCGGCACCCCGACATCCCCGAGGAGGTCGCGCTGCAGGG
Organism: Gaiellaceae bacterium; assembly: GCA_035265935.1. GTDB lineage: Bacteria > Actinomycetota > Thermoleophilia > Gaiellales > Gaiellaceae > JACDAN01. The sequence continues at coordinate 29,054 of DATFOC010000054.1, read as the reverse complement.
ATTCGACGGTGTGCGCGCCTACACGCGCGACTCGCTTGCGAGCAGCGGATTCCTCGCCGACTCGCTGGGCTTCCATTCGCCCGACGGGGAAACCTACGAGGCGCGCGGCGAGAAGCGCGGGTCTTTCTACGCCTACGATAGGACCGACGAGCCCGGGATCCCGGGCGCCGGGACGATCCACCACGTCGCCTGGTCCTCGCCGGTCGAGGACCACGAAGCGTGGCGCGACCGGGTGATGGCCGGAGGAGCCATGCCCACACCGGTCATCGACCGCTTCTACTTCAAGTCGATCTACTTCCGCGAGCCAAGCGGCGTGCTGTTCGAGATCGCGACGATCGGGCCCGGGTTCACGTCGGACGAGCCATTGGAGTCGCTCGGCGAGCGGTTGTCTCTCCCGCCCAACTTCGAGCAGTACCGCGAGCAGGTCGAGCGGACGCTGACGCCGCTGCCCGATCCACGCGCGAAGACGCCGGTGTCGTGAGCCTGAAGCACCTCGTCCGTCCGGCCGCAGCTGACCCGGAGGGCGCGCTCGTCCTCTTCCACGGCCGCGGGACGAGTGAGCACGACCTCTATCCGCTGCTCGACACGCTCGACTCGCAACGGCGCCTGCTCGGCGCGACCCCGCGCGGCCCGCTCGCGCTGCGAAGCCCCCGCGGCGCCGCCGAGTCCGCGCCTCTGGGAGGGGCGCACTGGTACGTCGTCCGTGAGATCGGCTTCCCCGACCGCGAGACGTTCATGTCCTCCTACGAGCTGGCTGCCGCCTGGCTCGACGGCCTGGCCGAGGAGACCGGCATTCCAGCGGCCAGGACAATCGTCGGCGGCTTCTCGCAGGGCGCGGTGATGAGCTGGGCGCTCGGGCTCGGCCGAGGCCGACCCAGACCCGCTGGAATCATCGCGCTCTCCGGGTTCATCCCCACGGTGGACGGCTTCGAGCTCGACCTCTCACCTCCCCTGCCGTCGGTCGCAATCGGGCACGGCACCTACGATCCCGTGATCTCGGTCGAGTTCGGCCGGCAGGCGAAGCAAGTGCTGGAGGAGGCCGGCGCCGACGTGCTTTACCGGGAGTCGCCGATGCCGCACACCGTCGACCCCGCGTTCATCGCCGAGCTTCAGCCCTGGGTGTCGGATGTCCTCTCCAGCTGGGCCGGGGTCGGGTCCCCGAGCTGAACCAGGTTCCCCTCCGGATCCTCGAGCTTCGCGGAAGTACTCCCTAAACAAGTTCTGCCACCGACTGTGCCCGAGAGCACCTCCGGTGGCAGAACTTTCGCCGAGCCGATTTCGCTTCCGTCCACCGATCGCGCTGACCTTCGCCTTCCGGCTACGGCCGCCGCGATCGGCTTCGATCTACTTGCGTCCCGTACTCGGCGCACGCGCGAGACTAGGGGTGCGCAGCAGTCCTTTCAAGACCCCGCCGAGCGGAACTTCTCGCTCTTTGCGGTCGAAGTGCGTGAGCGCGGCCGCGAGGACCGCGCCTCACCCCACCCCCTAGTCGTCAAACACGTCATACACGGCACCGTCACTCAGCGACACGACGAAGAGATTCCCGTTCGGGCCGGTCTGCACGTCCGTGCCGATCCCAAAGTTGCGCCCGAAGAGGAGCGTCTCGCTCTCCGTGATCTCCCACTTGTGGACGTTGTCCGCGACGCGGTCCATGAGCCGAGGGTCGGTGAGCTTGAAGCTCCGCCGATTCCCCTGCAGCTCCAATCGGAACAGCGCGCCTCCCTCGAGGAACAGGCGCGCCGCGCCGACGAACAGGTCGTTCCTGTACTCGCCGCCGAGCGCCTTGCTCTCGAGGAATCCGATGCCGGCGGGAGCCACCTCGAACTTCCAGCTGAACTCCGGGGCGCTGTAGAACGACCCGGGCAGCCTGAAGAGGCGCGAGAGCGCCTCCTCCGGCGTGTCCGCGATGTTCGTCGGGAGCCAGCGGACCTGCTGGAGGCCGAAGTAGGTCGGTGCGAACGGATCCGGCGGATCCGGAGTCACCGTAGTCTCGATCGTCTTGAACTGCTGGATTTGCTCGTTTTTAGGTGTCCGCGATGTGTCCGCGACAGGCTCGGCGTGAAGTTACGGACGCAGGTCGCGCGCGCATTCGTGCACTCCGAGCTCGGCTGAGACAAGGTCTTCCCGGCCTCCCTCGCGCCGACCCGCCGTCAGAATGCGGCCGAGCTCTGGCCCTCTCCGCCGAGGTGCGAAATGTGGATCGTCGTTGCCGCTTGGTTCGCCTCGATTCTCGTCTTCTGCGCGTTCTTCATGAAGACGATGATCCCGCTACGGATCGTCGCGATTGCAAGCAACGTTGCGTTCATCGCCTACGCGCTCCTCGGTCTGAAGTACGGAGTGTTCGGGACGCTCTATCCAATCCTCGTGCTCCATTCATGCCTTCTCCCGCTGAACGTCCTTCGGCTGCGCGAGCTCCGGCGGTTGATCGCCGCGGTGCGCGGGGCAAGCGATACGGAGGCGCTGGAGGCGCTCGTTCCGTACATGAAGAGCGAGCGGCGGCATCGAGGCGACGTGCTCTTCCGGGCCGGCGAGCCGCCGAACAAGCTGTACGTCGTCGAGAGCGGGCGCGTGGTCTTTCCCGAGCTGCGCAAGCGGGCCTCGACCGGCGAGATCTTCGGTGAGGTCGGCCTCTTCGCGCCGCAGCAGGCTCGCACCGTTACGGCCCTCTGCGAAGAGGACTGCCGCCTAGCGAGTATCACGCGCGACGAGGTTCTCGAGCTCTACTACGAGAACCCGAGGTTCGGTTTCTTCCTGATCCGGCTCGTGGCCGGCTACGTCCGTCCGAACGGCAACGTGGGCGCAGCGGGAGTGGCCTAGGGCGCGTCGCGCGGGATAGCTTCATCAGTCGGACGACCTCGCCGTGTTTATCCGCATTGCCAACCGGTGATACTTTTCCGACCCGACCGAGGAGCACTTCCGTGAGTGGGTCTTCAGTTTTCAGGCTCGTCCGTCTCGGCGCCGTATTCGTGGCGCTCGCCGCGTCTGCCGCTGTCTTCGCCGCGGCCGCGGCCGGCGCCGGCTACGTCGCCCTCGGTGACAGCTATTCGTCCGGTGTGGGCACGAACAGCTACACGCTGGCGAGCGGGTGCAAACGAAGCGTCTACGCCTACCCATACCTGTACACGCAGCAGCATCCGGGGACCTCGCTGTCGTTCGTCGCCTGCTCGGGTGCGAAGACATCCGATGTGCTTACGACGCAGATGACGGCCGTCACGACCGCCACCACGCTCGTCACCATGACCGTCGGCGGGAACGACATCGGCTTTGCCAACCTCATCTACCAGTGCACCCTGTGGGACTGCTCCGCGGCCCTCGACAGGACCCGCGCGAACCTCGAAACCACGCTCGGCGCGCCGCTGGACAACGTCTTCACCACCGTAAAGGCACGCGCGGCGTTCGGCGCGGCGATCATCGTCCTCGGGTATCCGCGCGTCTTCTCGACCACCAGCTGTTTCGGCACGCTCGGGATCAGCTCGACCGAGCGGACGAAGGCGAACGCGCTCGCAGATGCGCTGAACCAGGTGATCGCGACGCACGCCGCCGCCGACGGTGTCACGTACAGGAGCGCGATCGGCCCGTTCACCGGGCACGCCGTCTGCTCCTCGAGCCCGTGGCTGAACGGGCTCAACCTCCTCAATACCGGTGAGAGCTACCACCCGAACCGGAGCGGTCATAGCGCCGGCTACCTGCCGCTCGTCACCGCCGTCACCGGCTAGCGCCGACCGAGCCCCGCCGCCAGGACAGGGGCCACGGACGGTTCGAGTTCTCTCGCCCAACGAGGTGCTGCGCTTGCGACGAAGCGTTGGCGCGTCGCTTTCGGCAACAGAAAAGCCCCCGTTTCCGGGGGCTTTCTCCTAGCGGACGACGGGGGTCGAACCCGCGACCTTCGGCTTGGGAAGCCGACGCTCTACCAACTGAGCTACGTCCGCGTCTGCCGCGAACGATAGCGTCGGAGCCGCCATGGCCTGCGCCCGAGCCGTCCTTCTCGTCGCCCTGCTCGTACTCACCGCCGGCTGCGCGCTGTCCGAGGACTCGGAGGACCACGAGGCGGGCGCCGCAGTCAAGACCCTGCTCGAGAGGGAGTACTTCGGCGACTACGTCGGGGCCTGGGACCGGCTTCATCCCCGACACCAGCGCCTCGTGACCCGCGAAGAGTACGACGAGTGCCGGCGCGGCATCGACGTCCAGGGCACGCTCGAGTCGGTCGTCGTCCTGGACGTCGAGGACTCGCCGCTCACGGTGTACGGGCTCCCGCCGAACACGCCCGCGAAACAGGTGCAGGTGCGTGTCGTCACGGACGAGAGCGAATACACCGCCGACTACCACGTCGTCCGGGTCGGGGATGAGTGGCGCTGGGTGCTCACCGACCGGGCGGCGCGAGGGTTCGAACGCACCGATTGCCCCGAATAAACTCCCTGCTGAAACCGAGGGAGGGATTCGCATGGCTGACCTGCACGAGACCGCCAAGGCACTCGTCGCCGAGGGGAAGGGGATCCTCGCCGCAGATGAGAGCTCGGGCACGATCAAGAAGCGTTTCGACTCGATCGACGTCGACTCGACCGAGGAGAACCGGCGCTCCTACCGCGACCTGCTGTTCACGACGCCGGGCGCGGAGGAGTTCATCAGCGGTGTCATCCTCTACGACGAGACGATCCGCCAGTCGTCGGCCGACGGGACGCCGTTCCCGAAGCTCCTCGAGAGCAAAGGGATCATCCCCGGCATCAAGGTCGACATGGGCGCGAAGCCCCTTGCCGGCTCGACTGACGAGACGGTCACCGAGGGATTGGACGGGCTCCGCGAGCGCTGCCAGGAGTACTACGAGCTGGGTGCGCGCTTCACGAAGTGGCGTGCCGTCATCAACATCGGTGCCGGTCGCCCGAGCGAGTACGCGGTCTGGACGAACGCGCATGCACTCGCCCGGTTCGCGGCGCTCAGCCAGGAGGCCGGCCTCGTGCCGATCGTGGAGCCCGAGGTGCTGATGGACGGCGAGCACACGATCGACGAGTCCTACCGGGTGACCGAGCGCACGCTGCGCGCGCTTTACACCGAGCTCTTCGACCAGCGCGTGGAGCGCGAAGGCTCGCTCCTGAAGACGAACATGGTTGTCTCCGGCTACGACTCGTCCGACCAGGCCGACGTCGACACCGTCGCCGAGCGGACGATCCAGTGCCTCGCGAACACGGTTCCGTCCGCCGTGCCGGGAGTCGTCTTCCTGTCTGGGGGCATGTCCGACGAGGACGCGACTGCAAGGCTCAACGCGATGAACCAGCGCGGGCCGCACCCGTGGGAGCTTTCCTTCTCGTACGGCCGGGCTCTGCAGGCACCGGCGCTGAAGGCGTGGGGCGGCGACTCGGCCAACGTCGAGTCCGCGCAGCAGGCGTACTATCGCCGAGCGAAGTTCAACGGCGCCGCCCGGACGGGCTCGTACGCGCCGGACTGGGAGAAGGAAGAGGCGCTGGCCTAGCGCAGCGCGAGATTCGAGATCTCTTCGAGCTTCTGGAACGCGTGGGTCGCTTCGATGCGGCGCACGGTTCCACTGCGCGACCGCATGACGATCGAGTCCGTCGTGGCGCCGTCGCGCGTGTAGCGGACGCCGCGCAGGAGGGCGCCGGTCGTGACGCCCGTGGCCGCGAAGAAGACGTTCTGGCTGCCGACGAGGTCGTCGGTGGTCAGCATGCGGTCGAGGTCGTAGCCGTCGTCGACGAGGGTCTGGCGCTCCTCGTCCGTCCGCGGCCACAGCTTGCCCTGGATCGCGCCGCCGACGCACTTGAGCGCCGCCGCCGAGAGGACGCCCTCGGGCGTGCCGCCGATGCCCATGAGCACGTCGACGCCGGTGCCGGGCTGCGCCGCGGCGATCGCCGGTGCGACGTCACCGTCGGTGATCAGCATCACCTTGGCGCCTGCCTCTCGTAGCTCCTCGACGAGCGCGTCGTGCCTCGGCCGGTCGAGGACGACGACGGAGACCTCGCTGACCGAGACGCCTTTCGCGTTCGCGACCGCGCGGACGTTGTCCGTCGGTGAGGCATCGATCGAGACGGCGTCCGCCGACTCCGGGCCGGTCGCGATCTTGTCCATGTAGACCGCCGCGCCGGGGAAGTACATCGTCCCGCGCTCGGCGAGGGCGACCGTCGTGATCGCGTTCGGCATCCCGAGGGCTGTGAGCCGGGTTCCCTCGAGCGGATCGACGGCCACGTCCACCTCCGGCCCCTGGCCGTTGCCGATCTCCTCGCCGTTGTAGAGCATCGGCGCCTCGTCCTTCTCCCCCTCGCCGATGACGACGCAGCCGGCCATCGACACCGTGTCCATCACGGTGCGCATCGCGTCGACGGCGGCCTGGTCGGCCGCGTTCTTGTCGCCGCGTCCGATCCACCGCCCGGCGGCCATCGCAGCCGCCTCCGTGACACGGACGAGCTCGAGCGCGAGGTTCCGGTCGGGAGCCTTGGAAGGCGCGGCCACCCGCCGATCCTACTGGGGCTACATCCGGCCGGGAGCCTCCACGCCAACGAGGTCGAGCGAGCGCGCCAGCACGGCCTTCGTCGCCTTCACGAGGCCGAGCCGAAAGGCCTGCTGCTCGCTCTCGAGGACCCGGTGGCGGTGGTAGAAGCGGTGGAAGTCGTCCGCGAGCCGGATCGCGTAGTTCGGAAACCCATGCGGGGCGCGGCGCTCGGCCGCCTCGAGCACGACGTCGGGGAACTCGACCAGCCGCTTGATCAGGTCGCGCTCCTCCGGCGCCGGGTCGGCCGCATCCGCCGAAGCCTCCGCGTCGCCGGCATTCCGGAGGATCCCTGCGATCCGGGCGTGCGCGTACTGGACGTAGTAGACGGGGTTCTTCTCGCTCCGCTCGCGCGCCAGGTCGACGTCGATGTCGATCGCCTGGTCATGTCCGCGCGAGACGAGGTACCAGCGCGCCGCGTCCACGCCGATCTTGTCCACGAGCTCGTTGAGGAAGACAACGTCGCCGCGCCGCTTGGACGACTGCTTCGCCTGGCCGCCTTCGACGATGTGGACGAGCTGGTAGATCAGCGCCTCGAGCCGGTCCGAGTCGTAGCCGAGCATGGCTGCGGCCGCCTTGAGGCGGGGAACGTAGCCGTGGTGGTCGGCGCCGAGGACGTAGATCAGCCGGTCGAAGCCGCGCTCGAACTTGTTCCGGACATAGGCCACGTCCGCGGCGTAGTAGAGGTAGCTGCCGTCGGCCGAGCGCTTGAGCGGTCGGTCCTTGTCGTCGCCGAACGAGCTGGTTCGCGCCCAGAGCGTTCCCTCCGCCTCGTAGGTCTCGAGCTGGGGCAAGGCGTTCTCGACCTGGAGCGTGATCTCCCGCTGGAGGACCCACGAGTCGAAGTGGATCCGGAACGCGTCGAGCTCGCGCTTGATCTCGTCCAGCATCCGGTCGACCGGGTCGCCCGGCTCGGCCGCGATCTCCGCGACGTACTCGCCCGTGTAGCCGTCCTCGGGGGGCTCCTCGCCCCGCCGCCGGGCCTCGACGGACTCGCGGAAGAGCTCGATCTGGCGACCGACGTCGTTGAAGTAGTACTCGCGCTCGACCTCGTTGCCCGCGAACTCGAGCAGGCGAGCGACGGCGTCGCCGTACGCCCCGTTCCGTGCGGAGCCGACGGTCAGCGGGCCGGTCGGGTTCGCCGAGACCATCTCGACCTGCACGCGCTCGGCCGTCTCCACGAAGCCGCCGCCGTACATCTCCCCCGCCTCCAGGATTTCGCCGAGCGCCTGCTTGTACCAGGCGGGCCGCAGGAAGAGGTTCAGGAACCCCGGGCCCGCCACCTCGGCGCGCTCGACGGCCTCGAGCTCCGTCGCTTCGCGCGCGAGCTGCTCCGCCAGCTCGCGGGGCGGCCTCCCGTTCTGCGGCCCCAGCCGCAGAGCGACGTTCGTCGCGTAGTCGCCGTGCTCCGAGCGGCTCGGACGCTCGAGCCTCACCGGCGCGCCGGCAAGGCGCTCGAGGGCGTCTTCGAGGCTGAGAATCGCGTTCGCAGGCACGGCGGTAGTATCGCCACATGGAGGAGGGCTCCCCGGGGCGGCAGCTGAACATCCACCTCGACCCCGAGAACATGGCCGGGGTCTACGCGAACTTCGCCAACATCAGCTTCTCCGACTACGAGTTCACGCTGACCTTCGCCCGCATCGACCACGAGGTCGAGGAGGGAGACATTCCAGGCGTGGTCGTCGCGCGCGTGAACGTGTCGCCGCGCTTCCTCGAGGAGCTGCTCGAGGCGATGCAGGACTCGTGGTCGAAGTGGTCGAGCCGCGAGGGGATCAGGAACCTGCCCGAGGCCCCCCCTCGCGAAGAAGAAGAGTCCTAGCCAGCTCGATCCGCTCCATCGGCGTCGGGTGCGTCCCGAGGACGACCCGCGCCCACCGCGGCGGGTCGGGATCGGCGAGCGCCGCCTCCGCGAGCTGCTTTGTCAGCCCCTCGAAGGCACGCGGATCCTCCGTCGCCTGCAGGCTCTGCCAATCGGCCTCGCGTTCGTAGCGTCGCGTGATCGCGTTCGTGGCCGGCAGGATCGCCAGCTGGAGCACGGTCAGCGTCAGCAACGCGAGGGGGACCGCGTGCGGATTCGCCAGCCCGCCTCGCCGCCGTGTGACCCGCGCGATCACGTAGGCGCCCGGGATCGCGAACAGGATCAGCCACCCGATGCCCTTCCAGACATGGTCTGCCTCGACGTGGCCGAACTCATGCGCAACGAGCACACGGAGCTCCGGCCGCGTCAGCCGCTCGAGCGCGGTATCCCAGATCACGATCCGCCTCGTCGGACCGATCCCGAAGAACTCGGCATTCAGCGCCCGCGTTCGCCGGCTCGCGTCCTTCACCTCGACGTCGACCGCCCCCACGCCCTGAGCTCGCGCGAGCCCGCGGATCTCGGCGGCGAGCGCGCGGTCGCGCAGCGGCTCGACCCGCGGAGAGAGCAGGTAGGGCTGAGCGAGGACGAAGGCCGCGCCGACCGCGGCGAACGCGGGCCCGCCGACCAGCCACCAGCGGTCGCCGAGCCGCCGGGCGAGCAGCATGAGGAGCGCGATCGCGACACCCGCGACGGCCAGGCCGCCGATCCGCTCGAGCCAGGGATCGACCAGGATCGTCGCGTAGTCGGCGTCCGACACGTCGTAGCGGCGCCGCCACCAGTGCGCTGCGAGCACGAACGGCAGGCCGGCCACCCAGACCGCGACAAGCGTTCCCAGCCCGAGCACGACGCCGCCCGGGATCCCTCGCACGCGGAACCGCGGCGCAAGCCGGACGCACACCACGAGCACGGCGAGCTGGACGAGCGTCGCGAGCACCCAGTTCACGCGGTTGAAGCGGGCGTAGCGGTCGCTCCGCCCGAGGTACTCGGCCGAGAACACTGTCGACGGATCCACGTCCGGAAGCGACAGGTCGGGCACCACCGTCCGCCAAAGCAGGGCGGCGGCGCCGAGCCAGACAACCGCAGCACCGATCACCCACAATCCCCGCGTGCGGCTCGCCGTCATCTCGGACATCCACGCGAACCTTTACGCGCTCGAGGCGGTGCTGGAGGAGATCGACCGCGATCCACCGGACGAGATCTGGTGCCTGGGCGACACCGTGGGCTACGGCCCGAAGCCGAACGAGTGCTGCGAACTCGTCAGGACGAGGTGTACGCGGACGCTCGTCGGGAACCACGATCTCGTGGCGCTGGGCTCGGCCGACGTGGGGCTCGAGGACTTCAATCCCGAGGCGGGGGCGGCGTCGGTCTGGACGAGCAGCGAGCTCTCGCCGGAGTCACGAGAGTTCCTCTCGCCGCTCGAGCCGACGGCGACGGTCGACGGCTTCGAGCTCTACCACGGCAGCCCGCGCGATCCCGTCTGGGACTACGTGCTCGACGAGGTCGCAGTTGAGGACTCGTTCACACGCACCGCGGCGCCGGTAGTGCTCGTCGGCCACAGCCATGTCGCGACCGCAGCCGTCCTCGCCGGCGAGACGATCGAGGGCGGCGTGGCGCCGGCCGACTTCTCGGCAGCCCTCGGCGCCGGCCGGTGGCTGCTGAACCCGGGCTCGGTGGGCCAACCGAGGGATGGCGATCCGCGCGCGGCGTGGCTTCGTCTCGACCTCGTGTCGGGTGAGGCTCGCTTCAGGCGCATCGCCTACCCTGTGGCGCGAACGCAGGCGGAGATCAGGGAAAGGGGGTTGCCGGATTCGCTCGCTGAGCGTTTGTCTCACGGCGTGTAGTGCTGCCCTCGCTCTCGCCGGCTGCGGGGGTCAGGAGGAGCAAGCGGAGCCCGAGGTCGAGGGGCCTCGGATCGAGCGCGCGATCGCGAAGGAGCTCGCAGACCTGAGCGACGAGGTGGCGGATCGCCTCGACAGCGGCGACTCCTGCGGCGCAGCCGAGTCCGCGGCGCTGCTCAGGGAACGCCTGACCGCTGCGATCAACGAGGGCAAGGTGCCCGAGGCCTACCTCGAGGAGCTGTCCGGCGCGGCGAACGAGCTCCAGCTGGGAGTGCCGAAATGCATCGACAAGATTCCTCCGCCCCCTCCGGACACCGGTGAGGACGACGAGGGCAACAACGCCGACGGTAGGAAGCAGAAGCGGAAGAAGAAAAAAGAGGACAAGGACGACAGAGGCGAGACGACGACGGAGTCGCTGCCGACAGACACGACCACGATCCCCGAAGAGACCACCACGGAGGAGACGACGACGGAGGAAACGCCCACCGTGACGACGACGGAGGACGGGCAGTGAACTTGGAAACGGTCGGAGGTCGCTACCGGCTCGGGCGCTCACTCGGTCACGGCGGGATGGCGACGGTGCACCTTGCGCGCGACGAGACACTCGGTCGCGACGTCGCGATCAAGCGCCTCTCGGAGGCGCTCAGCGGGGACGAGGTCTTTCGTGAGCGGTTCATGCGCGAGGCGCGGACCGCCGCCGGCCTTTCGCACCCGAACATCGTCGGCGTCTTCGACGTCGGCGAGGAGGGAGGGATCCCGTACATCGTGATGGAGTGCGTCGAGGGACAGACGCTCGCCGACCTCCTTGCGGAGAACGGGCAGCTCGATCCGGACCGGACCGTGGATCTGATCCTCCAGGCGTGCGCGGGCCTCGAGCACGCGCATGCAGCGGGCCTCGTCCACCGGGACATCAAGCCGCAGAACCTGCTCGTCCGTGACGACGACACGCTCAAGATCGTCGACTTCGGGATCGCACGGCCCGTGGACGGGACGCAGCTCACACTCGCGGGGACGATCCTCGGGACCGCCGCGTACCTGGCTCCCGAGCAGGCGCTCGGCGAGCGGGTCACTGCCGCCGCCGATCTCTACTCGCTCGGAGCGGTGACGTACGAGCTCCTCTCCGGCCGGCCGCCGTACGAGTTCGACTCGCTCGCCGAGCTCCCGGTCAAGCAACGCGAGGGACCGCCGCCGCCGATCGACGGAATCTCAGAGGAGCTGCAGGACGCCGTGCGCCGGTGCCTGGCGCCGGATCCCGCGGACCGGCCCGCTTCGGCCGCTGCGCTGGCCCACGAGCTCGCTCAGGCGTCGCCCGAGCCGTCGACGGAGCCGCTGCCCGCGGCCGAGGCGACTGCGGCGACACAGGTGATCTCCCGTCCGCGCCGCGAAGTTCACATCTCGCGGACGCAGCTGGCAGGCGCAGCCGTACTCGGCGTGGCGGCGCTCGCCGCGGGGCTCGCCTTCGGGCTCACGCGGGGAGATGACGATTCGCCGCCGCCCGCCCAGCCCGTCCCCACCGAGGCCGTCCCGCGCGGCGACACGCCGACCGAGTCGGCGAGGGTCCTCGCGAACTGGCTGAGGGCGCGGGCGGGCTAGACGAGCGGGGCTTTGACGGCGTCGGGAACCGAGGCCGTCTCGGGCTCGCCGAAGGTGATGCCCTCGCGTGCGAGCGAAAGCTGGACTTCCTCGCGCGCCTTGTAGATCCGCCACTTGACGGTCGCAAGGGTGATCTCGAGTGAATCGGCGATCTCCGTGTACGAGAGACCGACCACGTCTCGGAGCAGCAGCGCCATCTTCAGGTCGACGGTGAGGTCGTTGACGGCGCGCCACACGGCATCCATGGCCTCGACCCGCTCGACCGGCGCGTCCAGTACCTCGAGCGGCGGGATGTCGTCGAGGCAGACGACTGCGCGCGGGCGTCTCTCGACCGCGCGGAGCTCGTCCAGCACACGGTTCTTCGTCACCTGGAAGAGCCAGGTCGTGAACCGGCAGCGGAGCGAGAACTTCGGCAGGCCCTGGTATACGCGGAGGAAGACCTCTTGCGTAAGGTCCTCGGCCAGCGCGCGATCGCCGACGAGACGCAGCACGTAGTTGTAAACAGGCGTCTCGTAGGCCCGGACGATCAGGCTGAATGCCCGTTCATCGCCGCGCTGGGCCTTCTTCAGTACACCGAAATCTGGCTGGGGGAGCGCCAAGTCGCTGGAGTATAGACGGGCCCTCGCTAACCCGATATCAAGTTTTTGCCGGTCATCTGTAAAGGCTTATCGAGCCCGAGGAGCCCGAGGGCCGCAGGAGCCAAGTCTGACAGCTCTCCGTCTGAAAGTGAGGCATTTGTGCCGGTCAGCACGAGTGGCACGAGGTTCGTCGTGTGCGCCGTGTGAGGGCTTCCGTCGGGCTGGCGCATCTGCTCGGCGTTGCCGTGGTCTGCCGTGACGAGGCAGGCGCCGCCGCGACTCTCGACGGCCTCGACCACTCTGCCGAGGCAGGCATCGACGGTCTCGACCGCCTTGATTGCCGCTGGGATCGAGCCCGTGTGCCCGACCATGTCGGGATTGGCGAAGTTCAGCACCGCGAAAGCGGGGTCGTGGGCGCCCAGCGCATCGACGAATCGATCCGTGACCTCCGGGGCCGACATCCCTGGCTTGTGGTCGTAGCTCGGGACGTCCCGAGGGGACGGGATCAGAACCCGCATCTCGCCCGGCCACTCGTTCTCACGGCCGCCGTTGAAGAAGTACGTGACGTGCGCGTACTTCTCCGTCTCCGCCACATGCAGCTGCCGCAGGCCGTTCTCCGCGAGCACCTCGGCGAGCGTGTTCGGGACTTTCTGCTCGGCGAACGCGACCGGGCAGTCGAAGTCGTCGCGGTACCGCGTCATCGTCACTACGTCGCATCCCGAGACCAGGAGCCTCTCCGTCAACTGCCTCGCGCGGTCCGGACGAAAGTTGAACACCATCGCAGCATCTCCCCGGGCAAGGCGGGGTCGGCCGGCGAGCACGATCGGCTCGATGAACTCGTCCGTAATGCCCTCGTCGTAGCTTCGTCTCACCTCCGTGACGGGATCCGACCCCTGGACGCCTTCGCCGCGCGTCAATGCCGCAAGCGCGCGCTCGGTGCGCTCCCAGCGCTTGTCGCGATCCATGGCGTAGTAGCGGCCGGCGACCGTGGCGATCTTCTCCGCAGGCAGTTCGGCGAGGTCAGCGACCGCCGAGGTCGGAGAGACGTCGCGGCCGTCGGTGAACGCATGGACCCACGTCCGGTCAGCCATTCCGAGCCGCTCCGCCAGCCCGAGCAGCGCCCGGAGGTGATCGATGTGCGAGTGGACGCCGCCGTAGGAGACGAGCCCGAGGAGGTGGACGTTCGTCCCACGCTCTTTGGCCCGCTGGAAGGCCTCAACGAGTGCCGGGTTCTCGAACAGCTCGCCGTTCTCGATCGCCAGGTTGATCCGCATCAGGTCCTGAAAGAGCACGCGGCCGGACCCGATCGTCAAGTGGCCCACCTCCGAGTTGCCCATTTGACCCGGCGGGAGTCCAACCGCCTCGCCCGAGGCCTTCAAATGAGAGCGCGGGAGCTCGGCCCAGAGCCGGTCGAAGACCGGCGTCTCGGCCAGCTCCACGGCGTTGCCGGGCCCGGGCGGCGCGCAGCCCCACCCGTCGAGGATCACGAGCGCTACGAGGTCGCGCCGGACCGGCAAATCGAGATGAACGAATCGAGCTCGAGCGAGGCGCCCCCGACGAGCGCGCCGTCGACGTTGGTTTGGCGCAAGAGCTCCTCGGCGTTGTCCGGCTTGACCGAGCCGCCGTACAGCACCGGAACGTCGAGGATGCCCTTGATCAGCTCATGGGCCTCCTCGGCCTGGTCGGGTGTCGCCGTGCGCCCGGTGCCGATCGCCCAGACGGGCTCGTAGGCGAGAGCAAGACGGTCGAGGTGATCCTCGTGGACGACGACGCGAAGGGTCTCGACCTGACGGCGGAGGACGGCATCGGTCTCCCCCGCCTCGCGCTCTGCCTCGGTCTCGCCGACGCACGCGATCACGCTCAGACCGCCGTCGAGAGCGCCCTCCACCCGGAGCGCGGCGGTCTCGTCGGTCTCGGCGAAGAGCTGGCGCCGTTCCGAGTGCGCCACGATCGCGCCGGTCACGCCGAGCTCACTGAGCATCACCGGCGAGACCTCGCCGGTGTACGGCCCCTCAGCGGCCCAGTGGACGCTCTGCGCGAACACTGCTACTGAGGTTCCGGCCAGGACCGAGACGGCGTGGTGGAGCGACGTGTACGGCGGGCAGACGACGACGTCCGTTTCCTCGAGCTCGCCCTCCCTGTCACGCAGCGCGGCGCAGAACTCCGCCGTCTCCGACGGAGTCTTGAACATCTTCCAGTTGCCGGCGATCAGCACGGGCGGATCCTACGCAGCCGGGATCGCTGCGGCACCCGGGAGCTCCTTGCCTTCGAGCAGCTCCAGCGCGGCACCGCCGCCCGTCGAGACCCACGACACCCGATCCTCGAGCCCGAACTCGGTCAGCGCCCGGACGGAGTCGGCGCCGCCGACCACCGTGAAGCCCCCCATGCCCGAGACGGCCTCCGCGACGGCCTTTGTCCCGTCGGCGAAGAGCGGCCACTCGAACACGCCCATCGGCCCGTTCCAGAACACCGTTCTGGCACGCGAAATGTGCTCGGCGAAGAGCCGGCGCGTCTCCGGCCCGATGTCGAGGCCGAGCCAGCCCTCCGGCAGCGAGTCGTACGGGACGACCTCCGTCTCGGCGTCCGCCTCGAACGTCGACGCCGCGACAACGTCGACCGGCAGCACGACCTCGAACTCGAGCGGGTTCGACTCCCGGATCTCCTCCGCCATCTTCCCGCCGACGAGCACCTCGTCGGCCCGCCCGCCGAGGTTCCGGAGCACGCCGAGCTTGTCCTCCACCTTGGCCCCGCCCGAGACGAGCGCAAAGGGCCGCTCGACGTCCCCGAGCAGGCGGCCGAGCATCTCGAGCTCGCGCTCCAGCAGCAGCCCGGCGTATGCGGGAAGCAACTCGGCGATGCCCACCGTCGAGGCGTGTGCCCGGTGCGCCGACCCGAACGCGTCCATCACGAACAGGTCGCGATCGTCAGCCAGCTCCTTCGCGAAGCCCGGGTCGTTTTTCGTCTCGCCGGGATTGAAGCGTGTGTTCTCCAGCATGACCAGCCGCTTGTCGTCCAGGAGCTCCCGCAGCCGTCCCTCGACCGGAGCGATCGAGAGCGCCGGGTTCGGTCCCTTCGGCCGCCCGAGATGCGAGCACACGGCAACCTCCGACGCACCTCGCTCCAGCAGCAGCTCCAGCGTCGGCAGCGCCGCCTGGATCCGCGTGTCGTCCGCGACGAGGCCGTCCTCGAGCGGGACGTTCAGGTCCGCGCGCACGAGCACGCGCTTGCCCGCGACGTAGGCGTCGCGTACCGAGCGGGGCCGTCTCAACTACGCAGGAACCGCTTCGCCCACCGAGGCGGCGATCTTCTCGACGACGTCGGCGAGGCGGCAGCTGTAGCCCCACTCGTTGTCGTACCAGCCGATCACCTTGACCATCCGCCCGTGCGACATCGTCGACAGGCCGTCGAGGATGCAGCTGGCGGGATTGCCGACGATGTCCGAGGAGACGATCGCGTCCTCCGTGAAGACCAGCACGCCGTTCAGGGCGCCGCCCGCGGCCCGTTCGTAGGCCGCGTTCACCTCGTCGGCGCTCGCCTCACGCTCCAGCACGCAGACGAGGTCGGTGACGCTCCCGTCCGGGACCGGAACCCGCATCGCCATCCCGTCGAGCTTCCCCTTCAGCTCCGGAATGACCAGAGATGTCGCCTTCGCGGCGCCCGTCGAGGCCGGGACGATGCTCTGCGGCGCGGCGCGCATCCGGCGCAGGTCCGGCTTGCCCTTGCGCGTCATCGCGATCTGGTCGAGCAGCTGCTGCTCGGTCGTGTAGGCGTGGATCGTCGTCATGAAGCCGGACTCGATCCCGAACTCGTCGAGCAGCACCTTCGCCATCGGCGCGACCGAGTTCGTCGTGCACGACGCGTTGGAGACGATGTTGTGCTGATCTGGGTCGTAGGTGTCGTCGTTGACCCCGAGCACGAGCGTGACGTCGGGATCCGTCGCCGGCGCCGAGATCACGATCTTCTTCGCGCCCGCGTCCAGGTGCTTCTGCGCGCCTTCGCGGTCAGTGAAGAGGCCCGTGGACTCGACGACCACGTCGATCTCGAGGTCGCCCCAGGGCAGTGCCTCCGGCTCGCGCTCGGAGAGGACGCGGTAGGAGGTCCCGTCCACGATCAGCTCGCCCTCACCGTGCGAGACCTCGGCCTCGAGGACGCCGTGCGTCGAGTCGTACTTGAGCATGTGCGCGAGCACGTCGTCGGACGCCAGGTCGTTGATCGCGACGATCTCGAAATCCGGGTCGCGCTTCATGCAGGCTCGGAAGAAGTTGCGGCCGATACGGCCGAATCCGTTGATCACAACACGCTTCGCCATGGATCGAATCCCCCTTTGTCGCTGGAGCTGAGTCTAAATCGGATGGGCCGCCAGCCGATCCGGATGGCTAGCCTGCACAGGTGCGCGTACTGACCGCCGCGATCCTCTCGGCCCTTGCCCTGGTGGGTAGCGCGTCCGCGATGGACGTCGGCGTTGTCGACGAGTACGGCGTCGCACCCGCGAACTCGTCGACGTTCTTCGACGCCCTCGGCGCCCTCGGCATGCGCGAGAACCGGATCACGATCACCTGGGATCCAGCCGCGCCGACGACGATCGCGCGGCAGCAGGCGCTTGAGCTCTACCTGCCGCTTGCCTCCCTCCGCGGCATCCGGGTCGTCTTCGCCGTCGCACCGGCGAGGGCGAACTCGATCACGTCGAATCCGGCCGCGCCGGGGCAGTACGCCGCATTCCTGTCGCATCTCGCCCGCACCTTTCCGACCGTCAAGGACTACGTCGTCGGCAACGAGCCGAACCAGCCTCGGTTCTGGCAGCCGCAGTTCAGGCGCCGCGTCGCCGTCTCGCCGAGGGCGTACTACTCGCTCCTCGCCCGCTCGTACGACGCGCTCAAGGCAGTCGATCCCTCGATCACCGTCATCGGTGTCGGGCTGTCGCCGCGCGGGAACGACCAGCCAAACGCAGGCGACAATGTCTCCGTGTCGCCCGTGCGCTTCATCAGCGGGCTCGGGAAGGCCTACCGGAGCTCCCGGCGACGGGCGCCGATCATGGACGAGCTCGCCTTTCACCCGTACCCGGACCGGGACACGGACCCCCTGATGAAGGGCTACCGCTGGCCGAATGCCGGCGTTCCCAATCTCGACCGCATCAAGCAGGCGTTCTGGGACGCGTTCCGCGGCACGCGCCAGCCGACCTTCGGCGAGGGACGATCCCGCGGCCGGATGGCGTTCCGGCTGGACGAGCTCGGCTGGCAGGTCCGGATCCCGCCGGCGTCGGCGAGTGCCTACTTCGGGTTCGAGAGCGTCCGGCCGACGACCGAGGCGACGCAGTCGGGGATCTACGCGCAGGCGATCCGCTATCTGGCCTGCGATACCTCGGTGCGCTCGGTGCTCTTCTTTCTGCTACGCGACGAGCCGGACCTCGAGCGCTGGCAGGCGGGCCTGATCCGCGCCGACGGAACGTTTCGGTCGTCGTTCGAGTCCGTCCGGAGGGAAATCGCGCGCAGCAACGGACGCTGCTCCGGTCAATCCCGCTCGTGGCGCCACACGACGAAGGTCATCGGTGCCCGCCTCCGCTTCCCGAAGGCGCGCGTCCTCCCGGCGAGGCGTCTGACGCTGGCCCTCGTGGCCAACGCAGGGGAGGACGCGGCGGCCGAGGCCGCCGTGTACCGCGGGAAGCGGCGGATCGCGCGCGCGCGGACGACCGTCAAGGCGTACCGCTCACGCGTGATCCGTGTGAGGGCGCGCTTCCGGCCCGGCCGCTACACCCTGCGCGTCACGCTTCGGGCCTCGCTGAACCAAGCCCGCAAGAGGTCCTTTTCGGCGCCGCTCCGCATCACGCGCTAGTTCACCGCGGGGGTTTCCGTCATACTGATTTGACGGCGGGTCTGCGCTCGTCCGGCGTCGAATTCAGACCCCGTTCGACGCCACGGTCCGGAGCGCGGTTCAACTGGAGGGGGAGGTCGTCCTCGGAGCTTCCCCTCCGGCCCGCCGATCCGCTTGGGCCGCCCAAGGCTTCCCGGTGGAAGAACGAGGATCGGCGGGCCGGTCGTACCACGGCCGCGCGGGCAAGCCCGTACGTGTGGTAGGGAGCAAGGTTGAGGGGGAATGTCGCTTTCCACCACGCATAAGCCGCAGTTTTCGGGTGCTTGGAACACGCGATGTAACACGAAGGGTTGATTGGGGGCCGGCCGCGCTCAGGCAACGAAGCGGGTCCCAAAGCGGTTCAGTGAAAGAAAAAGGCGGGTATCGCTGTCTTGGAGGTAGGAGTACCTGCGGACGCAGGTGCTTCTGCGTTCGGTGGAGTGGCCGCCGCCTTTCCCTGAGACCCCCCGGGCGGCGACCCTCCACTGTTTGGGCCGCCCGGTGTTCATTCCCGCAGGTCGTTAGGCAGTCGTCAGGCGAGCGTAAAGACTTCGTGAAAATGCCCCTCTCAGTGGATCGCGCTGCGTCACGAATCTGGCGCTTCTGCGGGTCATCGAGGGGCCGCCGTTTGCCCCGAGTCCCCCGGCGACCCTTTGCATTCTGGGAGCCTCGCTTCTAGGCCGGCCGCCGGGGCCAAGGACGCACCGCTTTCTGAATCAGGCCGCCATTGCCCCGTGTAACGACTTGCGGCCGCTGGACAGGTTTCTTCGGTCGCCCGGGTGTTCGACCAGGCGCAGGACAATGAGCAGTGCGATCCAGCACGTGTAGCGCTTCCGCTACTTAGCTACTTCGGTTACACCGAAATGTCTCTAGCGGACTGCGCTCGCCGTCTGCCACCACGTCGGACATCGTTCGGACATGGGTCCCGACCGCGGAGCGGGACGCGAGCCAATCGAGAAACGCCCGGAGAATCGACGTGCTCACCGAGGCCCGATTCCGAGAGCGGCCCTCAGAGATGGGATGGAACATCAGCACGACCCAGCCGCCACCGGCGTTTTCGGCGCCGGTCACGTCACCCTGCACGTCGCTAAGCGTGTGCGCGAGATTGACTCCAGCCGCCCGAATGGCCCACACGTTTCGTGGCGGGATCGTTTCGGCGACGACCGCGCTGCAATTCGCCGGCGTCGACCCCACGGGAGAGAGTCCCCAGGCACGACGAGCCGACTGGTATCCGCACTGCTGGACGATCGATTCGACCTTCGCGGTCCTAGCGCCGTACGGGTACGCGAAGCTGGCGGCCGGGAATCCGCGCGAGAGCAGGGCCTGCCGGCCCTCGTACACCTGGCGCGTCGCCTCGGTCGTGCGGACCTTCGTCAAGTCAACGTGGTCGGGTGTGTGCCCGCCGACTTCGTTGCCGTCGGCGGCGAGATCTGAGAGCTCGTCCCAGGTCAGAAACGGCGAGGTCCTCCCGATCTTGTTGCTATTAACGTAGAACGTCGCCTTAATCGAGTTGTGGGCAAGCATCGCGCGGACCACATACTGGTCAGCAGTGCCGTCATCGAAGGTGAGCGAAACGATCGTCGGCCGGAGAGCAGCGTTGCGATTCCGGCGGCTTTCGGAAGTTAATTTCGTCATTCAGGACGGCAGTTCTTAGCTTAACGCCACCGCGTGCGTCGCAGCGCCCAGTCCAACTGTGGAGAGAATCGTCCTACCCAAGACCGACCGCGGGCCATTTAAGCAACGTTGGAATAGACCTGAGGCTGGCCGCAGCCGAAATTACCTCTTGCTTACAGCGCGCCGGAACTCAACTAGCGCTCTTCGGTCTCCGGCCACGCCGCTTGATCTCGCGCCCCTTGGCGGCAAACTCCTGAGCCTCATCGTCGGTGAGGTCAAGCTGGAACTTGTTTCGTCGGCCATCGGAAGGCGTGAGCTCCATCGTCCACGCCTGATCCTCCGGGACTTCTTTGCCGCTCAGGTCGCTGGTAATCCGAACCATGGTGCTTCTAGCCATTTCACGCTCCTTACGCGGGTCTTTTGGAAGCGTAGGTTGCCGCTGCGTTCTGGCGCAAGTTTGAAGGCCAGGCGACGAGCCGACCGTCTCGAACGCTTCCAGCACCGGCTCGGTTTTCGCGCAGCGTCGTCGCTTGCTTCTTGCTCGATGGGTGGGATTATCGAGCCCGAGCGGAACTTTCAACGAATGGAGGAAACGCATGAGAACAGCATGCGTAGGCAGACGGGGCAGCGGCCGGCCAGCGGCGCGACGGACGGCAGCAGGACGGCGAGTCCCGTTTAGCCGTACGGCCTCTACGGTCGGCGTCGCAAGCGACGCCTCAGCGGCCCGCTCAGGTCTCGGAGATTCGGATCAGCTTCTGGAGGCGCCGGTGCACCGTCGCTTTCGTCGCCCGTGGCCGACACTTCAGCCCGAGCTCACGCAACGAGATCGATGGATGCGCGAGTCGGAGCTCGGCAAGCTCACGCAGTTCGTCCGGCAGACGCTCGAGGCCGCGGCGCTTCAGCCGCCGGACTGCGCGCAGCTGCTTCCCGGCCGCGCGGCTCGAACGCACGAGATTCGCGTGATCGGCGTTCGCAAGCCGGTTTGCCCGCGCCTTCGCAGCGCCGACGACGCTTCGCTCCGCAAAGGTCAGAACCGCGCTCGCAGCACCGGCCGCCGCCAGCACCTCCGCGATCGTCTCGGCGCCCTTGGCGTAGGCGAACGCATGGCCGGAGCGCTCCTGGACCCCGAGCTGGATCTCCTCGGCCGCCGTGACCTCGGCGATGAACTCCGCGCCGCTCCGCTCCCCCGTCCGCAGTTCCAGATGGGATCGAGAGACACTCCCCGCGCCGAGCAGCGCGCCGCGCAGATAGGCGCCCCGGCAGCACGACCGCGCGACGACGCGCTTCGGCGGCCGGTCGAGCGGCGCTAGCCGCGCGCTCAGCACCCCGGCCTCGTGGAGCACCTGGAGCGCGCGGCTCTCACCCTCGACGTGGAGCTGGTAGCGAGTCCCGCCCTCGAAGGCGCGGCGCCTGTAGCTCCGGATCTCACACTGGACGCCGAAGCCGCGAAGCAGCGAGAACGCCCGACGCGCAACCGCCGAGCTGGACACGTCCAGGTGGACGGACACCTCGCCGCGGCCGCGGAGATGGATCGACCCGGCAGTGTGGAAGAGCGCCGACAGCTCCGCAAGCTTGTCGCACTCCCGCCGCGGAGCGATCGCGGCGAGCTCGTTGCGAACGTCCTCCGAAAGCGCCACGTCCGGCTATACGATCACAGGCGGTGAGCGCTGCAGGTCTCTTCCGTCCCCCGGCTCCAGCGAACGAGCCCGTTCTGGAGTACGCGCCCGGCTCGCCCGAGCGCGCCGAGCTCAGGCGCCGGCTCGATGATATGCGCGGGCAGCCGCTCGAGATCCCGCTCGTGATCAGCGGCGAGGAGGTCAAGACCGGCTCCACCTTCGAGGCCGTCGAGCCGCACGACAAGAAGAGCGTCCTCGCCAAGGTGCACAAGGGAGGCCCGGCCGAGGTCGAGCGCGCGGTCAAGGCGGCCGGTGAGGCCTGGGAAGACTGGCACCGCTGGCCCTGGGAAGAGCGCGCCGCCGTCTTCCTCCGCGCCGCAGAGCTGCTCTCCGGCCCCTGGCGCTCCACGCTCGTCGCGGCCACCATGCTCAACCAGTCGAAGACCGCGCATCAGGCCGAGATCGACGCCGCAGCCGAGACGATCGACTTCCTACGCTTCAACGTCGAGTTCATGCTCCGGATCTACGCGGAGCAGCCGAGCTCCTCGCCCGGGATCTGGAACCGGATGGAGTATCGCCCGCTCGAGGGCTTCGTCTTCGCGGTCACGCCGTTCAATTTCACGGCGATCGGCGCGAACCTGCCGAGCTCGGCGGCGCTGATGGGAAACACCGTCGTTTGGAAACCTGCTTCGACGGCCGCCTTCTCCGCGCACTGGGTCATGAAGCTCTTCGAGGAGGCCGGGCTGCCGCCGGGAGTGATCAACCTCGTCTACGGGTCGGGCGCCGAGGTCGGCGACGCCGCGCTCGCGAGCGAGCACCTCGCCGGCGTGCACTTCACCGGCTCGACGCCCGTCTTCCAGGGGATGTGGAAGACGATCGGCGAGAACATCGCGAACTACCGCAACTACCCCCGGATCGTCGGCGAGACGGGTGGCAAGGACTTCATCGTCGCGCATCCGTCGGCGAACGTGGATGCCCTCGCGACGGCGATCCTCCGCGGCTCGTTCGAGTACCAGGGGCAGAAGTGCTCGGCGGCTTCGCGGATCTATGCGCCGTCGAACGTGTGGCCGGAGTTGCGCGAGCGGCTCGTGAAGGAGGTCTCGACGATCCGGATGGGCGACGTCGCCGACTTCACGAACTACATGGGCGCGGTCATCGACGAGAAGGCTTGGAAGGGGCACAAGGAGGCGATCGACTCGGCGTCGGACAACGCCGCCGAGGTCGTCGTCGGGGGCGGTGCGGACGACAGCGAGGGCTATTTCATCCAGCCCACGGTGCTCGAGACTCGTGACCCCGCGTCCCGCCTGATGCGCGAGGAGCTCTTCGGCCCGATCGTCACGACGTACGTCTATCCCGAGAACAAGTGGGACGAGACGCTCGAGCTCGTCGACGACAACCCGTACGCGCTCACCGGCGCGGTCTTCTCGGAGGATCGCGCGGCTATCGACCAGGCCGGGGAGCGGCTGCGCTACACGGCTGGAAACTTCTATGTGAACGACAAGCCGACCGGCGCGGTCGTGGGCCAGCAGCCGTTCGGCGGCGCGCGCGGCTCGGGGACGAACGACAAGGCCGGCTCGATGTGGAACCTGATCCGCTGGGTCAGCCCGCGCACGATCAAGGAAACCTTCGTCTCGCCCCAGGACTACCGCTACCCGTTCATGAAGAGCGACGGCGGAAACGGCTCCGGCCCGCCAGGCCTTCCCTAGCGGGCCCGGCGAGCGCAAGAATGAGCGCTGCTCCCGCGAGGGCGGGCAGCTCCAGTACGACTCCCGCGGCGCGCACGCCGAAGGTAGCGGCGATCGCGCCGTCGATCAGGCTCGCAAGCGGTCGCAACCCGAGAAACGCCACACCCCAGAGCGCCATGATCCGCCCGCGCTCCGACTCCCCACGCCCAGCTGCAGCCGCGTTGTCGCGGAGGTACTGGAAGCCAGGTAACCGATGCCCGCGAGAACGAGGAAGAGGAAGCCGAGCGGCAGCCAGGGCGAGAGCGAGAACGCGACCACCGAGCAGCGCGAGCGTCGCCGCCATCCGCCGGCTCGAGCCCGCCACTCGGCCGGCCACGACGAGTGCCGCGACGAACCGCGCCGGAGCCGAACGCCCCAATCACGAAACCGGCCACCGTGTCGCGGTGGCCGAACGCATGCGCAAAGGCCGGCGCGAGGGTGTTCACGGGTCCGAGGCGAACCCGACCGCCGCGACGACGATCAGGAAGGCGAGCAGGCGCGGGTCCTCGCGCAGCAGGGTGAAGCTGTCGCGCAGCCTCGACGGGCCTTCCGCCTTCTCCTGGGGCCGTAGGCTGACCACGACGAGCGCCGCCACGAAGACGACGTACGAGCAGGCGTTCAGCAGGAACGAGGCCGGGATCCCCAGGTACTGGACCGAGGCCGCCGCCGCGACGGGCCCCGCCGCACGGGCGATGTTGTACATCATCGAGTAGAGGGCAACCGCGGTCGGCAGGTCGCGCGGCTCGACCAGCGAGGCCAGCAGCGCCTGCTGCGGGGGGATCGAGATCGCGCTCGTCACGCCCAGGCCGAGGGCGAACGCGATCACGACCCAAGCGCGCGCGCCAAGCCGCCCCAGGCGAGCACGGCGAGCGTCGCCGCCAGGAGCGACGCCGCGGCCGGCGCCGCGAACAGCAGCCGCCGCCGGTAATATCGGTCCGCCGCGCTGCCGGCCCACGGCGCGAGCAGCAGCACCGGCGCGAGCTGGCAGAAGTTGAGCAGCCCGAGCAGGAACTCGGAGCGGGTCAACCGGTAGACGAGCAGCGCGCCCGCGAGATTCTGGAACCACGTGCCGCTCGCGGAGAGCGCGTTGCCTGCGAACTACGGGCCGAAGTTGCGCTGCCGCACGAGCGCGAGCACCGCGACTGGACCGACCGTGGATGCCACGGACGGCTTTCTGTCCCGGCGCGGCTCGAAGCTAGTCGCTGACGGTCCGGTGCTCCAGAACCTCGTAGCCCTTGGCGCTCGGCGGCGGCATGCCCGCATCCTGGATGGCCTGCCGCATCTCCGGATCGTCAGCCATCTTGTGCCGGCCCCTGCTCGTCCGACCACATGTTGATGACCATGACTCCGTCGTCGGTGCGGACGACCGTAGAAGAGACGCCGCCGTACTCGGACGCCTTCCGCCTGGCGACGTCGTCGATGTTGCTCATCTTCGCCTGCAGCTCGTCCGGATCGCCTGAAGACTCCATGATCGAAACCACTGCTATTCCCACGTGAGCCTCCTTTGCCGGGGAGCCGGACGCTACTACGCGCGGCCCGCTTTGTGCAGCTGGGCGTAGATGCCCCGAGCCGTTCTGGCCGGGATCCCCGGCACGCCCTCGAGTTCCTCCTGGCTCGCGGCCAGGAAGCGCTCGGCCGAGCCGAAGTGGCGCAGCAGCGCCCGCCGGCGCGCGGGCCCAACGCCCTGGAGAGTGTCGAAGATCGATTCCCGCGCCTTCGCCTGGCGCCGCTGGCGGTGGAAGTCGAGCGCGAAGCGATGCGCCTCGTCACGCACCCGCTGCAAGAGGTGGAGCCCCGGCGAGTCGCGGTCTAGCACGATCGGATCCGGCTCCCCCGGCACGAAGACCTCCTCGACCCGCTTTGCCAGCGAGATCACCGCCACCCGCGGAAGATCGTAGGCCTGCATCGCGGCCAGCGCCGCCGCGAGCTGTCCTTTGCCGCCGTCGATCACGACGAGATTCGGGGTGGCCGCGAACGACTCGTCGTAGTCGTCGGAGGTGGCGTCCTGAAGCCGCGCGAACCGGCGCGCGATCACCTCGGCGAGCGCGGCGTAGTCGTCCTGGCCGTCGAGGCTGCGCACGCCGAACTTCCGGTAGTGCGCCTTCGTCGGCATCGCGTCCTGGAAGACGACCATCGACCCGACGACCGACTCGCCCTGAATGTTCGAGACGTCGTAGCACTCGATCCGCAGCGGGAGGCTTTCTAGGTTGAGCGCCTCCCGCAGCTCCTCGAGCGCCTCGACCCGTCGCACGCGTTTGCGCTCGACCTGCACCACCTCCGACTCGAGCGCGAGTCGCGCGTTCTGCGCCGCAAGCTCCTGAAGCCGGCGCTTCTCCCCGCGCGAGGGCGCGCGCACCTCGACGCGCGAGCCGCGCCGCTCCGAGAGGAATGCCTCCAGCACGGAGGTGTCGCCCGAGTCCGGCGGCACCACGATCTGCGGCGGCATGCTCGGCGCGGAGCCGTAGTACTCGATCACGAAGGCCTCGAGCAGCGTCGCCGTGTCCTGCCCGTCGACATTCTCGAGGTGAAATCCGTAGCGGTCGATGAGCCGGCCGTCGCGCAGCGGGAAGACCTGAACGGCCGCCCGGTCGCCGTCGGCGGCGATCCCGATCACGTCGACGCTGCCGACGGAGCGCTTGTCCGCGGCCTGCCGCTCGACGAGGTGGCGGACGGCGAAAAGACGGTTCCGGTAGCGAGCCGCCTCCTCGAAGCGCTCGCCCTCCGCCGCGTCCTTCATCTTCCGCTCGAGCTCGCGCTGAATCGGTCTGGTGTCGCCGGAGAGAAACTCGATCACGTTGTCGATGATCTCGCGGTAGCCCTCCTGGGAGATGTAGCCCACGCACGGGGCCAGGCAGCGCTCGATGTGGTAGTCGAGGCAAGGAATCCCGGAGTGGCGGCCCGGCTTCGGCCCCTCGCAGGGCCGGTAGGGAAAGACCCGGTTGAGCACGTCGAGCGTCTCGCGCACCTTCTTCGCGTTCGCGTATGGCCCGAAGTAGACGACGCCCCGCCGGTGCCGCTCACGGGTGAACATCACGCGCGGGTAGTCGTCCTCGACGGTGACCGCGATGTAGGGGAATGACTTGTCGTCCCGGAGCCGTACGTTGAACGGCGGCCGGTGCCGCTTCACGAGGTTCTGCTCCAGGTGGAGCGCCTCGACCTCGGTATCCGTGACGATCACCTCGATGTCGCGGACTCGTTCCGGGAGCTGCGTGATCGTGGAGCGGGTATCCGTGCTCGCCTGGAAGTAGCTGCGGACGCGCGACCGGAGCGATTTCGCCTTGCCTACGTACAGAACCTCGCCCCGCTCGCCGCGGAAGAGGTAGACCCCCGGCTTGGCCGGAAGCGCCTTCAGCTGGTCTTCGAGCAGTTTTGACATCCCCGGGCAAGGGTAGCCTCCGACCCCGTGAAGAAGGCCCTGCTTGCAGCGGCCGTCGCTGTTGCGGCCGCGGCGGGGGTGGTCGTCGCCATCGTCGTCTCCTCCGGAAACGGGAAGAAACCGGCGGCATCGGCGTCGACGGCTGCGTCGAGCTCTCAGACGACGACCGGCGACCCGCCGCCGACGACGACGGCGTCGGCGCCGGCGACGATCCCCAACGCCACGGACCCCGTCGACACGACCTCATTGCGACTGCCTCCGCCGCCGACACGGAAGAGCA
Source organism: Gaiellaceae bacterium (assembly GCA_035265935.1). Lineage (GTDB taxonomy): Bacteria > Actinomycetota > Thermoleophilia > Gaiellales > Gaiellaceae > JACDAN01. Next base: position 2,237 of record DATFOC010000054.1, on the reverse strand, counting down.
CGCGGCGCCGGACCTTCGTAGTGGGCGTCGTGGACGACGCGCTGGCTCAGCAGGGCCGGAGCTTCGCGCAGTCACAGATGGACGTCTCCCGCGACGCCGGTTTCGACGCCGCGATCGTGACCGCCACCTGGAAGCGAGGCCAGCGCCGCCCGACCAGAAGCCTGCTGCACGCACTCGGCAACGTCGCCGCCGCGGCGAAGCGGGACGACGTACGGCTGTTCGTCGTCGTCTGGCACGGGTTCGCGCGCGATACGCCGACAACGCCTTCCCAGCGGGCGGACTTCGCCGCCTTCTGCGCCGCCCTCGTGGGGGCCCTTCCGACCGTTCGCGACGTGATCGTCGGCAACGAGCCGAACCTCGACACCTTCTGGGAGCCGCAGTTCGGAGCCGGAGGGCGCGACCTCGCCGCGGTCGCCTACCTGGACCTGCTCGCGCGCAGCTACGACGCGATCAAGGCCGCGGACTCCGGCGTCCGGGTGCTCGGCGGTGCCCTCGCCCCGCGCGGAGCGGACCGACCGCAGGGCTCGCGGCCGACCCACTCGCCGACCGCCTTCATCCGTGACCTTGGCCGCGCCTACCGCGGGAGCGGACGCAAGCGCCCGCTCATGGACGCCTTCGCCTTCCATCCCTACATGCAGGCTTCACGCGTTTCACCGACGGTCGCCCACGCGGAGAACACTTCGATCACGCTCGCCGACTACCCGAAGCTGGTCGCGCTCCTCGACGAGGCGTTCAAGGGGACCGAGCAGCCGGGAACGCGCCTGCCGATCTATTACACGGAGTTCGGCGTGCAGACGAGCGTGCCACGGCCCAAACTCCGTTTCTACAACGACGCGGGCTCGGCGGAGCGCTCCGACACGGTCGACTTCGGCCGCCAGGCTGCCTACTACCGCACTGCTCTCTCACTCTCGTACTGCCAGCCGACCGTGAGCGGGATCTTCGTCTTCCACACCTTCGACGAGTCCGATTTCGATGGCTGGCAGTCTGGGCTCTACTTCGCCGACCGGACGCCCAAGCCGAGCCTGCCCGCCTTCAAGCGCGCAGTCGCCGACCTGCGCAACGGCAAGCTCACAAGTTGCTCGCGCTAGGCTTCGCGGCGTGGCAGGGCAGTACGTCGCGTACACGTTCTTCAGGGTAGATCCTGCCTGGCGGCGTCTCCCGATCGAGGAGCGCAGCGCTGGGAAGGACGCCTTCGCCGAGACCGTCGAAGACTGGGCCGGCCGGATCGCCTCGTTACGCGCGTACTCGGTCGGCGGCGTGCGCCCCGACGCGGACTTCTTCCTCTGGAAGATCACCGAACGCTACGAGGATCTCGGCGAGCTCGCAGCCGCGCTGAACGGGACCCCCCTCGCGGGCTGGCTATCCACGCCCTACTCCTACCTCGCCACCACCAAGGCATCGGAGTACACGAACGCCCGCAGGCCCCGGCAGGTCGTGCCAAAGGGATCGCCCTACCTCGTCGTCTACCCCTTCGTGAAGCTGCGCTCGTGGTACTCGCTTCCCCAGGAGGAGCGGCAGCGCGCAATGAACGAGCACATGCGGGTCGGGCACGAGTTCGAGACGATCGTCAACCACACGACGTATTCGTTCGGGATCGACGACCAGGAGTTCATGACCGCGTTCGAATGCGAGGAGCCGTCCGACTTCATGCATCTGATGCTGACGCTGCGCGAATCGGAGGCGAGCCGGTACACCGAACGCGACACGCCGATCTTCGTGGGCCGCGCCGTCGAGATCCGCGAGGCGCTGGACGAGCTCGACGGCTTCGATAGCGGCCGCGCCGGCAAACCCCGCACGGCCTCTTCGGCGGCATCGGAAGCAACACCGTAGATCCAGCAGAGGCTAGTAGCTGTACGTGTGCTCGTCGCGCCACACGCGCCACATCGCGAAGCCGCAGAGCACGAAGACCGCCAGGAACGAAATCAGGTTCCAGCCGTTGCCGACGGAGACGAAGAAGCGGGCGCCCACGTTCGTCACCAGCACGAGCGCGGACCCGTAGAAGACCGCGCGCGAGCGAGCCGACCACATCGAGATCTGCTCCCGCCGGTCGCGCCACATCAGGTAGACGAAGTAGGCGATCGCGAGAAAGAACGCGATCCGGGCGAGCAGGAAGAGCGCGGTCAACGTGGACTCGAGCTGGAGCACGACGATCACCACGGCGATCACCGCGATCACCAGGAAGCCGCGGAGCGTCGGGTTCATGTCGCGTAAGGCGCGTCTCACGCGATCCAGCGTAG
>DATFOC010000053.1:0-4250 GCA_035265935.1 Gaiellaceae bacterium | reverse complement strand
GCGAAATGGCATTCATTGACGCGGCCGAGCGCTCTGCACTCGACAACCTGCTCTGTCTGCTAGAGATCGCAGACGACGGCAATGCTTTCTCGAACGACTACGCGGAGGAGATTCCAGCCGCGCGGAACCGCCTACGGCCCGAGGCGTAGTTCCCCAGAGTGGGCGAGCGTTCTCTCGCCAGACGAGAACTTTTGCCCGAACTTTTGCCCACCTGTGCCGACCTGAGCTGACCTCACCTGATCCAGCATCGCCCAACCAGGCTTTTTCTGGTGTCACCTAACCTGGCAACGCTCGGCTCATAACCCGGAGGTCGCAGGTTCAAATCCTGCCCCCGCTACTGCAAAAGGCCCTGTTAACAGGGCCTTTTCTTTGCCATCCTTAGACACCGAACCACTTCTGCAAGCAGCAGCGTCCATTCGAGACCGCCGGTCGCCGCTGCGATGGACGTTGGCCGGGGGTTGCGTGGGAATAGGCTGCGTTTGCGCTCGAGTGGTGCAAAGTTTCTCGTATCTGGGCGTGGCCTGGGAGCACGAGGATACGGAGACCGCCGCCAGATGCGAACGGTCCAGCCGGCGTCCTTGAGAATTTGCGTATTGCGGGAGGTCTCGCTCGCGCGTCGCGGCCAGCTTGGCGCGCCACCAATCGGCATTGGTGATCGGGTAGCTGGCGTGTTCCGGACAGGAGTGCCAGTAGCAGCCGTGCTCGTTACGACGACCGCGCCGACGGCCCACTGGCGCTAGCGCGCACGCGTGTTGCGCGCGGCGACAATGAGCCGCCAAAGGATCAACGCGAGTTGGAACACGAACAGCGCGCCGAAGCCAATGTAGGCCAGCGAGAAGAGCGAGTCGGCGACGTGATCGCGGTCGGTCCAGTCACGCAGGCTGACGCTGTCCCAGAAGAGTCGGCTCATCGCCGCTAACGCGCCGAATGTCGCCAGCGCCAGCAGGAGCTCCGGGACCACGGTCAAGAAGGTGGCCGCGGAGAGGCGCCCGATCCCCGACGCGCGGTCCTCGGCGAGCTTCTGCGCACGGCGCGTTGTGAACAGGGTCAGGAGCGCGAGGATGATCGACGCCACCGTCGTCGCCGCCTGGACCTGATCGTCGAGCGTGCCCGCCGTCGCGTCCGCTGCCGCGAAGAGTGCCGCGGCCATCTACTTCTTCTTGCAGCCGAGGATTTCGACGGCGCCCTTGCCATTACGGTCCTTCTGATCGCGCGGCACCCTTAATGTTTGTGCCGGGCGATCGCGCTCGAGCCCCTTCGTCAAGCCTCGCCGCTTGAGGAGGTCGTAGCCGTAGTCGAGCGCGTCCGGGTCGTCGAACTCGATCACCCAGACGTCGCGGGGCGCCGATCGTCTTAGCCTCGGCTGTCGCACTCTTGACTGCGGCCTCGACCCGGCCGCGGTAGGCGCTCGGATAGCGGGCTTGGTAGGTGCGGATGACGCTCCGCGCCTGCGACTCGGTGATCTTGAAGATCGCGCCGAGTTCGTAGGCGTCCGGGAAACGCTCTTCCTCCGGCAGCGCGTCAACGAGGCGCCGCAACCGCGCGACACGCGCGTCGATCACACCAGTAGGGACCTCAGCGGTGCCGGCGATGACCGCGAGCGCCTCCTGGGCGACGACCTCGGCGAAGGCGTCGACCAGCGCCCGTGCGCGATCGGGGACGCAGCCGGCGTCGGCGACTAGCGCTTTCGCCGCGGCCTCTTTCTGGGCCTGCAACGGGTCGGCAGCCATGGCGGCGGCAGTCTAGATATGCACCGCCGCGTCCAGCGCTCGCAGTCCTATGGTCCGGCGGCTTTGTGACTTGCGGCGTTTTCCGGAGCTGGTCGTTCGATCGCGACGTCAGCAGCTCGTACCATTGCCGGCGATGGTGGTCGCTCCGGCGACGTTCCGCTCGGTCGGCGCTCACCAAGCGCATCGGCGGTCGGCTCGACTGGGGTTCGCGAGACTACAGCGGGCATTACCTCGACGAGCGAACCGGCTGCGACCGGCCGCGACCGCCCAGCACCGGGCGGAGCCTGTGTCGTGCGTGGGTAGTCGTTGTAGTCTCCGGTCAGAGCAACGCGCGCCAGCGCTGCGGCTCGAAATCGCTGCTCTCACTCTAGGGGCACTGTGCGACGCTCGCGAGCCGCTACCGAACGTCCGTGGCCGGAGGAGGACCGACGCAAGCTCCGGTCCTGCAGGAGTACGCAGATGACGTCACCGGAAGAAGCCTTGAAGGTGGCGACCGATCGGTCTCCGGATGTCGGCCAGTCTAAAAACTGTCATAGAGTCCGAACGAAAGGGGATCGAGATGCGCAAGGTGATCGTCAACGAGTTCGTGAGCCTGGACGGCGTTGCCCAGGCGCCCGGCGGGGAGGACGAGGACACGAGCGGCGGCTTCGCCCACGGCGGTTGGAGCATGCAGTACATGGACGAGCCGGCGATGAGCAGCGTTCTTGGCTCGATCAACGAGGCCGGCGGCTTCCTGCTCGGCCGCCGTACCTACGAGATCTTCGCCTCCTACTGGCCGAATGCGCCGGAGGAAGAACAGGTGATCGCGGAGCCGATGAACACGAAGCCGAAGTACGTGGCGTCGACGACGCTCGAGAGCCCGCTCGAGTGGCAGAACTCGACGCTGCTGGAGGGCGAGGTGGCCGACGCGGTGGCCGCGCTGAAGCAAGAGGACAATGGGGACATCCACGTGATCGGCAGCCTTGAGCTCTTGAAGACGCTGTTGGAGCGCGACCTGGTCGACGAGCTCCGATTGATGATCGACCCGGTCGCCCTCGGCGGCGGGAAGCGCCTCTTCCCCGAGGACGGGACAATGCGGCCCCTGCGGCTCGTCGACAGCCAGGTCACGACGACGGGAGCGATCCTTGCGACCTACGCCCGCGCCGAGAGCTGATTAGGCGGCGCCGACCTCTCGGCGGTCGCAGGTTCAAATCGTGCCCCGCTACTGCGAAAGGCCCCGGAAACGGGGCCTTTCGCATTCATGTCCCGAGGACCTCGGCCGCCGCTTGCTCGACCGTCAACGCGGCGCCGGCGGCCCACGCCTCCTCCCACTCGGCGGGATCGGTCTGCGCGCGGGCCTCAGCGAGGTTCCGGTCGAATACGGCCCTGGTCGCTGGGTCGATGGAGATGGCAGAACCTCCGGGGTCGAGCCCGGCGGATGCCGCGAGGCGCGCAACCAGGCGCCCGTCACCAGCCGCCGCGGCGGCAGCGGCGAGGCCGTACAAGCTGACGCGTGCAGCGGGCTGGTTGGCGATCTCCAGAGCTTGACTCAACGCTTCGGTGAACAGTTCGCGCGCCTCGCCGGCTCCGCCTTCCGCGAGCGCGATCCAGGCGAGCGTGTCGAGAGCCGCGTGCACGTGGCGCCGGTCGCCGACTTCGCGTGCAAGTTCGAGCGCTTGCGTAACGAGCTCGCGACAGCTCGCGCGCACGCTCCATGTCCCCTCCGTCGACGCACTCCACGCCGAGGTTGTTCAAGACAGTGCCGAGGACGAACGGATCCCGCGCCTGCTCGGCGACGGACAGGGCCTCTTCCAGGACAGCGATCCTCTCGCCGCTGTCTTCCAGCACGATCGGAAGGTGGCAGAGCGCCAACGCGAGCGCGGCGGCGTCGTCGGCCTCGCGGGCGCATGTAGAGCCTGTTGCCAGAGCCCCTAGTGTCCTCGCCCAGCTCGTTGCCGAGATACGCCGTCCAGGGCAGGTCCCGGATCAGCGCGAGGTGGATGCCGAATGGGATGTGCGGGCGTTCGCGAAGCAGCCGCATCGCATCCGCTGCCGCCGGGCACGGGACCATCAGGCTGCACGAGCTCGCGATGCCGTTCTCGATCGACTCCACCACGGCAGCGTTGACCGCGTCGTGCATGCCGAAGTCGTCGCAGTTCACGATCAGCACCCGTGCTTCAGCTGCGAAACCCAGCAGCTCACTCGACAATCGGTCCACGACCCCAGTCTGCCCGACCGCTCGGCAGCCCCCCATCCGTCGGATACTTGCCGATGCTGCTCGGGACCCCCCTTGCGTCGCCTGTGTGCGAGAGTGGGTGGCTTGGCGACGCGTCGGCGCCGCACGCGATGCCCGCGAAAGAGATTCCCGTGGATGCGCTTCGAGCACGGCGGCCCGGAGCCGCTCTACCTTTGGATGCGGACGTCGAACCCGAACAACAGCATCGGCCACATGAGGACCGCAGCGATCAGTGTCAACACGCGGCCGGTCGTCTTCAGGTTGTCGAAGTAGTCGTATAACGCGGCCATGATCACGCCGACCAC
>DATFOC010000052.1:0-21142 GCA_035265935.1 Gaiellaceae bacterium | reverse complement strand
TGAGGAGGCGCTCGAGAGGTTCTCGTCCGAGCCGGTCGACCTCGTCGTGCTCGACCTGATGCTGCCCAAGCTCGACGGGCTCGAGGTCTGCAAGCGGCTCCGGGCCCAGAGCGCCGTGCCGATCATCATGCTCACAGCGCGGGACGACGAGCTCGACAAGGTGCTTGGCCTGGAGCTCGGCGCCGACGACTACATCACGAAGCCGTTCTCGATCCGCGAGTTCAGGAGCCGCGTCCGGGCGTTGCTGCGCCGCGCGTCGCTGCCGCCGCAGCAGGACCGGCGCGACGGCGAGGTGATCGAGGCGGAGGGATTGCTCGTCGACCCGGCCCGGCGGACGGTCGAGGTCCGTGGAGACGCCGTGCAGCTGACCTACGTCGAGTTCGAGCTCCTGCGCACGCTCGCGTCGAATCCAGGCCGCGTCTTCAGCCGGCGGCAGCTGCTCGAGGCGCTGTGGGGCGATTCGGCCTACCGTGAGCCGCGCACGATCGACGTGCACGTCCGTCACCTGCGCGAGAAGCTCGAGCACGACGCGAGCGACCCCGAGTTCATCCTTACCGTGCGCGGCGCGGGCTACCGCTTCCGGGACCCCTGATGCGCTTTCGCACGGTCGGGCTCAAGCTCAGCCTTGCGCTCGTCGCGCTCGTTGCTGGTGCCCTCGCGATCGTCTACCTCGCGGTCGTACCGACGCTCGAGAACCAGCTTGTCAACGGTCGAATAGAGCAGCTCAAACGGACTGCGGACGCGATCGTGATCGACTTCGCCAGGGAATCAGTCAAACCGGACTTCGTTCTCCGGGATTTCGTCGCGACGGAAAGCCAGGTTCGTGGCGCGCGTCTCCGGATCTACACGTACTTCAGCGAGACGCCACCGGTTTTCCTGACATCCATCGCCGATTCGAGACCGACCGGCAGCCCCTCCGAAGAGCAGGACCCGATCGCGTTGCGGGCGGCCGAGCGCCGCCGGACGGCGAACGGCATCGTCGCGCAACGGGGGTCGCAGGTCGCCGAGGTCGCAGTTCCGTTCGGAGGCGGCAACTTCCTTCTCGTTTCGGCGCCGCTGGACGACGCCCTCGATACCGTCTCGCTCGTCCGTGAGCGCCTTCTCGCAGCTGGCCTCCTGGCCTTGCTCGCTGCGGCGCTGGTGGGCATCCTCCTCTCGCGGATCTTCGCGCGGCGGGTGCACCGGCTCGAGCGCGCCGCGAACCGGATCGCCGGCGGCCGCTTCGACGAGCCCGTGGTGGACGCGAGCGCCGATGAGCTCGGCGAGCTGGCCCGGGCCTTCGATCGCATGCGCGAGCAGCTCGCGACGCTCGAGCGCGCGCGGCGCGAGTTCATCGCCAACGCCTCCCATGAGCTGCGAACGCCCATCTTCGCGCTCGGTGGCCACGTCGAGCTCCTGACCGACGAGGACATGGACGAGCCGACGCGGCGCGAGTTTCTCATCGAGATGCGGCTCCAGGTCGAGCGCCTCACGAAGCTCGCGACCGACCTCCTCGACCTGTCCCGTCTCGATGCGGGCCGTTTGCACGTGGAAATGACCCCTGTCGATCTCGGTGACATCGCGCTCTCGCTGGCGGCGGAGTTCGGCGGCGTCGGACGCGGGCGGGAACACGCGCTCGACGCGGACGGCGACCACGGCGTCCTCGCGCTCGCGGACGAGGAGCGGGTTCGCCAGATCGGCCGAATCCTCGTCGAGAACGCGATTCTCCACACGCCGGCCGGAACGGAGATCCGGCTGGCCACTGCCGCGACCGACGACGGCGTCGAGCTTCGTGTCGAGGACACGGGGCCCGGCATCCCGCCCGACGACCAGCAGCACGTGTTCGAGCGCTTTTACCGGATCGGCGGCGCCGTCAGCTCGGGCTCGGGGCTCGGCCTGGCGATCGCTCGGGAGTTGGCAGGCGTGATGGGCGGCGAGATCGTGCTCGATTCCCGCCCCGGGCTCACCGTTTTCACGTTGAAACTGCCGAGAAGCCACGTGACCGTCGAGGAGCCCCAGCACGCGCTCGCCCGCTAGTAGGAGGGCGTGGCGAAATACCGGCTGTGTCGCCAGGCCGCGCGAGATCGCACCCTGACAACGAGCGCTATTCCGCCAACCCCTCCCGGCGTTTCCACGTGCAAACGGAGTAGGCACGCGGAAGTGCGTGGCTACAGTGAGAAAGGCGTGCGTCCTTCCGCTCTGGCAGTCATGGTGATCGTCGCAGCCGCGCTCGGCGGCTTGCTCGCCGTCGTCGCAGCCGACCGGACGGGCTTGCTCGACAGCGGCACGGAGACCGTCTTCGTGAGCGGCTCCGGCGCGGCGCTGCCGGTGGAGCGGGAGATTGCGCGTCCACACAGCACGGCCAAGCCGCTCGCCGGGAACGCCTTCGATCCGGCAACGATCTACGAGTCGCGCAGCGGCGGAGTGGTCACGATCTACGCGCACTTCGACGACCGGCCCGCCTCCGAGCATGCTGCACAGGGCTCAGGCTTCGTCATCTCGCGAGAGGGCTACATCCTGACGAGCGCGCACGTCGTGACGACGGCGGGGCCCGAGGAGCCGGGCGAGCCGGAGGCTGCGGATCGCGTATACGTGGGCTTCCGCGATGAGGACCGCGTCGAGGCGGCGGTGGTCGGGTGGGACGTCTTCGACGACGTGGCCGTCCTCAAGGTCGATCCCGATGCGCACGCCCTCGATCCGGTGCCGCTCGGGGACTCCAGCCGGGTTGTCGTCGGTGAGCCCGTTGCCGCCCTCGGTAGCCCTTTCGGCAACGAGAGCTCGCTCTCGGTCGGTGTCGTGTCGGCGACGGGGCGCTCGATCGACTCGCTGACGTCCGGCTACAACGTCGGCGACGCGATCCAGACGGATGCACCGATCACGCACGGGAACTCGGGCGGCCCCCTCTTCGACGCGCGCGGCCGGGTGCTTGGCATCAACGCCCAGATCCGCAGTGATTCGGGGCAATCCGAGGGCGTGGGCTTCGCGATCCCGATCAACGCTGCCAAGCGCTCGTTCCGCCAGCTCGTCCGCAACGGCCGGGTTGCGTACGCCTACGTCGGTGTCAACGCAGAGGATCTGACGCCGACGATCGCGAAGCGCTTCGGGTATCCGGTGCAGCGCGGGGCAGTGATCGCGACCGTCGTCCCCGAGAGCCCTGGCGAGGACGCCGGCCTGCGCGGGGGGAGCGAGAGGCGGCTGCTGAACGGCTTCCCCGTTCGGCTCGGCGGCGACGTTGTTGTCAAGATTGACGACCGAGACGTCCGGAGCGCCGATGAGCTCGTCCGCGTCGTCAGCGAGCGTCTTGCGCCCGGGCAGCTCGTCCGTTTCACGGTCTTGCGCGACGGACGGAGGATGGTCGTCCCCGTGAGGCTCGGAGAGCGGCCGCGGCGTCCCAGACTCCAGGAGTAGTGGTGTTTGGGTTTGCTCACACGTTGGAATAGTGGAATCAGCCGGGATCCCTTCCGGTGAACCTGCTAGAACCTTCCGAATTCATGGGGACCGCATCAACCTCTGCCGCAAACGGCGGCGCTCCCACCGTCCGCCTGACGATCCCCGCAAAGGCGGAATACATCACCCTGGTGCGGCTCGCGCTGAGCGGGCTCTCTCAGTCGCGCGAGCTTTCGGACGAGACGTTGGGCGATCTCAAGCTCGCCGTGACCGAGGCGTGCTCCAACTCGATCCGCCACGCCTACGGCGACGGGCGCGAGGGCTCTGTCGAGGTCGTCTACGAACTCCATCCCGACCGGCTCGTCGTCGAGGTGTGCGACGACGGCCCTGGGTTCTCGGTCCCCGAGCCGGCGCTCGTCGGCGAGGACGGGCTCAACGAAGGTGGTCTCGGCATCGCGATCATCCGCGAGCTCGCGGACGAGCTGGAGCTCGGACCGGGAGATAGCGGGCAGGGATCTCGACTCAGGCTCGTAAAGTTCATCCAGGCATAGCCAGCACCCCCGCAGGTACCCAGCCCCGGCAGAGCTCGGACGTCTGAACATGCTCCCGATCGTCAACGTCGGAACGAAACTGCTCACGGACTACGCGACCATCAGCGGCCGTGGTCTGATGGCGGAGATCCAGCGCCTCGCCGGGCCGCTCGAGGGCAAGCGCGTCTGCCATCTCTCGGCCACGGCCTTCGGCGGCGGCGTTGCAGAGATCAACTACACGCTGATCCCCTTGATGAAGAGCGGAGGGCTCGAGACGGACTGGCGCATCATCAAGGGCCAGGACGAGTTCTTCGACGTCACGAAGAAGATCCACAACGCGCTTCAAGGGAATCCGCAAGGTTTGACCGCCGAGGACGAGCGGATCTTCCAGCGCTACAACGCGATGAACGCAGCCGAGTTCGACGAGTCCGAGTACGACATCGTCGTCGTCCACGACCCGCAGCCCGCGGCGGTGATCGACCACTTCCCGGACTCGGAGGCTCTGTGGATCTGGCGCTGCCACATCGACCTGTCCACGCCGAACGAGAGCGTTCTCGACGTGCTGCTCCCCTCGCTGGCGCGCTACGACGCCGCGATCTTCCACATGCCCCAGTACGTGCCGCGCTCGGGTGACCTCCCGGAGGCCTACATCTGGCCGCCGGCGATCGACCCGTTGGCTCCGAAGAACATCGCGCTCTCGGCCGAGGATGCCGCCTACATCGTGGATCAGTTCGGGATCGACGTGCAGCGGCCGCTGCTCACGCAGGTCTCACGATTCGATCCCTGGAAGGACCCGCTCGGCGTGATCGACGCTTTCCGGATCGTGCGCGAGACTCATCCGGGTCTGCAGCTCGGCCTGGTCGGCTCGATGGCGCACGACGACCCGGAAGGCTGGGACTTCTACAACCAGACCGTCGAGCACGCCGCGGGCGATCCCGACATCTTCATCCTCTCGAACCTGAACAACATCGGCTCGGTGGAGGTCAACGCCTTCCAGGTGTACTCGGCGGCGGTGCTGCAGAAGTCGATCCGGGAGGGTTTCGGCCTGACGGTGACGGAAGGCCTGTGGAAGGGCCGGCCGACGGTTGCGGGGCGTGTCGGCGGGATTCCGAGCCAGATTCAGGACGGCGAGACCGGGTGGCTGGTGGAGTCCGTCGAGGATTGCGCCGCCGCGTGCCTGGAGATCCTCGCCGGCCCCGCAGAGGCACGGAACCGTGGGATTCGGGGCAAGGAGTACGTGCGTCAGCATTTCCTGACGCCGCGGCTTCTGCGCGATTGGCTCGCGCTCTTCAACCGGCTCGACGGCAACGACACGGGCGAGACCACGCTGGTCACGGCCTCGGCCGAAGCTGCCTGACGCTTGGCGGGCCGCGAAAAACCACTCGGGTAGGGTCCCTGCAATGGGCGCTCGACGGAAGTTGATCGTCGTCTCCAACCGCGGCCCCGTGACCTTCGATCGCGATGTAGACGGCGGGCGTGTCGCAAGACGCGGCGGCGGAGGGCTCGTGACGGCGCTCCGCAGCCTGGTCGCCATGCACGACGTCACCTGGATCGCGAGTGCCATGACGGACGAGGATCAGCGTGTCGCCGAGGAGGCGGACGGTGGTGCGATCGACGAAACTGCCCGCGACGGCTCGTCGTACCGGCTGAAGCTCGTCGCACACGAGCCCACCGCCTACGACTGGTTCTACAACGTCGTCGCCAACCCCACCCTCTGGTTCCTCCAGCACTACCTCTGGAACTTGGCCCAGGCGCCGAACGTCGATCGGGGCCTGCACCACGCGTGGGAGGAGGGGTACGTCACGGTCAATGCCGGCTTCGCGGAGGCCGTCGTGGCAGAGCTCGAGGCGGAGCCCGGCTCGCCGGTCTTCTTCCACGACTACCACCTGTACCTGGCGCCGAGGTTTGTACGGTCGCGCGTACCCGAGGCCGCGCTCTCGCACTTCGTGCACATCCCGTGGCCGGAGCCCGACTACTGGCGGGTTCTCCCTGAGGCGATCCGCCGCGCGCTCCACGACGGGCTCCTCGCGAACGACGTCGTCGGCTTTCACACCGATCACTGGCGTCGCAACTTCCTGCACTCCTGCGCGGACATCCTCGGCGCGGAGTGCGACTTCCTGGACGGAACCGCCGAGTACGACGACCGCAGGATTCACGCGACGAGCCGTCCGATCTCCGTCGACCCGGGAGAATTCGACGAGCTCGCAGTCAGCGATGCGATTCGCAAGCGCGAAGAGAAGCTCGTCGCCGGACGGCCCGAGCGGCTCGTCCTCCGGGTCGATCGGACCGACCCGTCCAAGAACGTCGTCCGTGGCTTTCGGGCGTTCGAGCGGTTCCTGACTGACCATCCCGAGTACCACGGGCGGGTAGCGATGCTCGCCCTCCTCGACCCGAGCCGACAGGACATTCCGGAGTATGCCGAGTACCTCGGGGCGATCCAGCGAACTGCCCGCGTCGTCAACGATCGCTTCCAGCGGGAGGGCTGGACGCCGATCGACCTCCGGATCGCGGACGATTTCCCCGGGTCCGTGGCCGCGTACAAGCAGTACGACGTGCTACTCGTCAACGCGATCTTCGACGGGCTGAACCTCGTCGCGAAGGAGGCGCCGCTCGTCAACGAGCGGGACGGCGTGCTGGTGCTGTCCGAAAACGCAGGCGCCCACGAGGAGCTCAGCGAGTGGGCTGTGTCGGTCAACCCCTTCGACATCGCGGGCCAGGCTGACGCGATCCATGCGGCGCTCGAGATGCCGGCCGAAGAGCGAGCAGCCCGAAGCCGTGCGCTCCGGGCCCACGTCCGCGAGCACGACCTTGCCGAGTGGGTCGAGGGCCAGCTCGCAGATCTCGACGCCACCGCCGCGCCGGCGCGTCCGTGAGCGACTTCTCTCACATCGACGAGTCCGGCGGAGTCGAGATGGTGGATGTCGGCGCCAAGCCCCAGTCGCGGCGGCGGGCGCGCGCACGGGCGCTCGTCGAGATGAGGGCCGAGACCGCTTCGAAGCTTGCGGAGCTGCCGAAAGGCGACGCGCTCACCACCGCCCAAGTGGCGGGAATCATGGCCGCGAAGCGGACGAGCGACCTGGTCCCGCTCTGTCATCCGTTGCCGCTCACCGCGATCGAGGTCGATGTTGCCATCGGAGAGAACGGTGCGGAGATCACGACCGCCGTCGAGACGACGGCGCAGACCGGAGTCGAGATGGAGGCGCTCGTCGCTGCCTCGGTCGCGGCGCTCACGATCTACGACATGGCGAAGGCAGTGGACGACTCCATGGTCGTCCGCGAGGTGCGCCTGCTGGAGAAGACCAAGGAGGAGATCTGAGAGCGGCCGTGCTGACGGTCTCGGACGGCGTCGCGCGCGGCGAGCGGGCGGACGAGAGCGGGTCCGTGCTCGAGGAGCTCTTGAGAGCCGAGGGGCACGACGTGTTCCGGCGCCTCGTTCCCGACGACCGGAGCGAGATCGCCCAGGCGATCGAGGCGCTGACGGACGAGTTCGAGCTCGTGTTGACAACCGGGGGAACCGGGGTCGCGCCGCGGGACGTCACCCCGGAGGCGACGGCGTCGGTGGTCGAGCGTCAGATTCCGGGCATGTCCGAGGCGATCCGCGCGGATGCGGTCGCGCGGACGCCTCACGGGATGCTGTCCCGCGGGATCGCGGGAGTACGTGGCGGCGCCCTCGTCGTGAATCTGCCCGGCTCCCCAGGAGGCTGCCGCGACGGGTTCGGGGTCGTCCGCGAGGCGCTCCCGCACGCCGTGCGGCTGGTCGCGGGCGAGCAGGGCGGGCACCGGCAGACCTGAGCGCCAGCCGCCGCTCCTGTGGATGGGTTGGCGCGGATTCGGCACGGTTGCGCGACCCATGCGTGCGCCGGCCACGGATACGATCGCCTCGGGGAGGAGGTTGGGGGTTCCTGGGCAGCGAGACCAAACGAGGTGGGCGCGGGATGATCAGCGCGAGGGGGCTCGGCCGGCGGTTCGGTGACCGACGCGTCCTCTCAGGGGTCGACTTCGGCCTCGAGCGGGGCGGGTTTCTCCTCGTCACGGGGCCGAACGGGTCCGGCAAAACCACCTTGCTGCGGCTCCTTGCAGGGCTGCTCGCTCCAACGGAGGGCGCGCTCGAGATCCAGGCGGACCGCCGGCGCACCGGCTTCCTCGGTCACGAGCCGCTCGTCTATCGCGAGCTGACCGCCCTCGAGAACCTCGACCTCTACGGCCGGCTCTACCGCGTCCCTGAGCGTCGGGAGCGGACCGGGATGCTCCTCGAGCGGTTCGGCCTGTGGGACGCCCGCGCCGAGCTCGTGTCGACCTTCTCCCGTGGGATGCTGCAGCGCCTCGCGCTCTGCCGGACGCTCCTCCACGACCCCGAGCTGCTGCTTCTCGACGAGCCGTTCAGCGCGCTCGACGCCGGTGGTGCCGAGCTGCTCCAGGCGGAGCTGACGCACGCGGCCGGCCGAACCGTTGTCGTCGCAAGCCATCAGCCCGACCGCATCGCCCCGCATGCGACCCAGCGGCTCGCGCTCGCATGACCGGCTACCTCGGCGACGTCGCCGCCCTCGCGCGGAAGGATCTCCTCGTCGAGCTGAGGACGCGCGACACCGTGCCGGCGATGCTCCTGTTCGTCGTCGCGGCGCTCGTGGTCTTCCACTTCGCGCTCCCTGCGGAGAGCTCGCGCCTCGCAGCGAGCGGGATGCTCTGGATCGCCCTTCTCTTCACCGCGCTGCTCGCACTGGTGCGCGCGTTCGTCGGCGAGCGGGAGCAGGGCACGCTCGACGGGCTGATCCTCGCACCGTGCGACAGGAGCGCGATCTGGCTCGGGAAAACGCTCAGCGTGCTCGCGTTCCTGCTGTTCGCCGAGGCGGTCGCGCTGCCGGCGTTCGCACTGTTCTACGAGAACGTGACGTGGGAGCTCGTCGCCGGTGTCGCGCTCGCGAACGTGGGAATTGCCGCCGTCGGGACGCTCCTCGGCGCCATGGCTGCCGCGGCGCGCGCACGCGAGCTCCTCTTGCCGCTGCTCTTCCTGCCCGTGGCGATCCCGCTGGTCGTGGGCGGAGTCGGCGCGACGGTCGCCGACGACCCGGGCAGGTACCTGGCCTTTCTCGCTCTCTACGACCTGATCTTTGCGATCCTCTCCTGGGCAAGTTTTGAGTACGTCGTTACGGAATAACGGCCCCGCCCTCCTCTCGCTGACAGCGGCGGCTCTCCTGGTCGCGGGCCTTTCGCTCGCGATCTTCTGGGCCCCCGAAGACGCCGACCAGGGCATCAGCCAGAAGATCTTCTACGTCCATGTCCCGGTCGCGCTGACGTCGTACGCGGCGTTCTTCTGGGCCGCCTGGAAGGCACTCCGCCTCCTCTGGAAGGGCGACGAGCGCCACGATCTGGAGAGCTACACGGCTGTGCACATGGGGGTGATCTTCGGCGTGCTCACCCTCGTCACGGGCTCGATCTGGGCGAAGGTCTCCTGGGGGCAGTGGTGGGTGTGGAGCGAGCGGCAGCTGACGCTCTTCCTGATCCTGTTCCTGTTCTACTCCGCGTACTTCATGCTCCGCTACTCGACCGATCCGGGGCCGCGGCGGTCCCGCACCTCCGCCGTCTACGCGCTCTTCGGGGTCGCGCTGATCCCGGTCAGCTTCATGGCCATCCGGCTCGCCGAAGGACTGATCCACCCGGTCGTCTTCAAGCGGGACGGGCCGGACATGGAGGGCTCGATGTTCCTCACATTCTGCGTCTGTCTTGCTGCGATGCTGGCGCTGGCCGGCGCGCTCTACCTGATCGAGCTCTCCGGAAAACGGGCAGACGCGAGCCTGCGCGAGCTGCGGGAGCGGCTGGCGTGAGCACCGGCGAGAAGTACCTCTGGGCCGCGTACCTCGTCGTCTTCGCGGCCGTGCTGCTCTACGTCGTCCTCATCACGCTCAAGGTGGGACGGCTGGAGCGCGAGCTCGCGTCGCTCGCGGAGCTGGCGCGGGACCGGGAGGCGCGAAGTGGCTGAGCTCCTCGTCTGGCCTGCCTTGATCGCCTACGGGGAGGCCGCGGTCGCCTACGCGGGAAACGCCCGACGCCCCGGCTCGCTCGGCCGGCTGGCGACGTGGGGCGTCCGGCTCGGATGGCTTGCGCAGACGGCGCTGCTCGTCGTCCAGGCGACGGATG
Organism: Gaiellaceae bacterium; assembly: GCA_035265935.1. Classification (GTDB taxonomy): domain Bacteria; phylum Actinomycetota; class Thermoleophilia; order Gaiellales; family Gaiellaceae; genus JACDAN01. The sequence continues at coordinate 11,111 of DATFOC010000052.1, read as the reverse complement.
CCGACGGCTTCCCGTGGAGCACGTGGGCCGGGTCGCTCAACCTCTTCGTCTGGCTTGTGGTGAGCGCCTACCTGATCTGGGGCTGCAGTCCCCGGTACCGGCTGCTCGGGCTCGGTGTGATGCCGCTCGCCGCATCCCTGCTGGCGATCTCGTATGCGGCGGGTGGGACGGAGGAGGCAGCGGGAGCCGCCTGGAGCGACGTCGTGCTCGTCCTCCACATCGGGTTCGTGCTCGTAGCGTTCGCCGGCTTCACGGTCGCGGGTGGGCTCGCGGCGCTCGAGCTCTGGCAGGAACGCGAGCTGAAGAGCCACCCCGCCGGGCTCCTGCGGCTCCGAGTGCCGTCGCTCGTCGCCCTCGACCGGCTGACGGTGACGACGGTCGGGGTGTCGCTGGCAGCCCTGACCGCCGGGATCGTGCCGGGCCTCGCACGGCTTCCGGATCGCGGCCTCGACGTCCTGGTCGCTGGCACCGTCGTCCTCTGGGCGATCGGCGCTTCCGTCCTCTATTTGCGCGTTCGTGCCGGCCGGCGCGAGCTCGCCGCCGCGCTTGCCCTCGGCGGGGTCGCCGCGGTCATCGTCCTCCAGCTCGGGCTGCTGTTCGCCCACGTCGCATGAAGCTGCTCGTCGTCGGGACCTCGCATCGGCTCGCGCCCCTCGAGGTGCGCGAGCGCGTCGCCCTGGACGGGGAAGGCGAGGCGGCGCTGGCCCAGCGGCTCGGTGAGAGCGGCGAGGCGGTCTGTCTGTCGACCTGCAACCGCACCGAGCTCTACCTCGTGGCAGCTGACGCCGACGCCGCAGGTGATCGGGCAACGGCCGCGCTCGCCGACCTCGGCCGGATCGCGCGCGCGGAGCTCGAGCCGTACCTCTACCGGCTCGAGCAGGAGGCCGCCGCCACCCATCTGTTCCGGGTCGCTGCCGGGCTGGACTCGCTCGTGCCGGGCGAAGGCGAGATCCAGGGACAGGTGCGGTCGGCGTACGAGCGTGGCGCCGTTGGGCCGCTTCTCGACCGACTCTTCCGCCAGGCGCTGCACGCAGGCAAGCGGGTGAGGACCGAGACCGCGATCGGGGAGAGCCCGGCGTCCGTCGCCTCGGCCGCCGCAGCGCTCGCCGCGCAGGTCTTCGGCGACCTTGCCGGCCGCCGCATCGTCGTCGTCGGTGCGGGCAAGGTCGGTGAGCTGGCCGCCCGCAACCTCGTCAGCCGCGGCGCGGAGCTCATCTTCGTCGCAAACCGGACCGTCGACCGCGCCTCCTCGCTTGCCGAGCGCTTCGGCGGCGAAGCGCTTCCGCTGGACGTCCTCGGTCCGGAGCTGGAGGCGGCCGACATCGTCGTCTCCTCGACCGCAGCCCGCGAGACGATCCTCGCGCGGGAGCAGGTCGAGCACGCGCTGTCGGCGCGTCGGGGCAGGCCGTTGCTGCTCGTCGACCTCGCCGTGCCGCGCGACGTCGATTCCACGATCAAGGGTCTCCACGGCTGCTTCCTGTACGACATCGACGACCTCCAGTCGGTCGTCGAGGAGACGCTCACGGGCCGGCGGGGCGAGGCGATCAGGGCCGAGGCGATCGTCGCCCGGGAGGGCGAGCAGTTCCGGCAGTGGCTCGGCGCGCTCGACTCGGTTCCTGCAATCGCGTCTCTGCGTGAACGGGCCGAGGCGATCCGGCGCGGCGAGCTCGCCAAGGCCGGCCCGCGCCTGGCCGGCCTCTCCGAGCACGAGCGCCACGCCGTCGAGTCCCTGACGAACCAGATCGTCAACAAGCTCCTCCATCAGCCGATCATGCGCCTGAAGGAGGCCGGACTCGGCGAGGAGGACGAGCGCCGTGCTCCTCAGGGTCGGCTCGAGGGGTAGCCGGCTCGCGCTGACCCAGGCCGAGCTCGCGGTCGAGCGGCTGCGCGGGCCCGGGCTCGAATTCGCCCTCGTGCCCGTCACGACCGCAGGCGACCGGGATCGGACGAGGCCGTTTGGCGAGATCGGCGCGCGCGGCGTCTTCGTGAAGGAGCTCGAGGAGGCGCTGCTCGCCGGCCGGATCGACGTCGCGGTCCACTCCGCGAAGGACATGACCTCGACCGACACCGAGGGGCTCGCCGTCGGCGCCTACCTCGAGCGGGAGGATGCGCGGGACGCGCTTTGCGGCGCGGATGACGTCCGACCGGGGATGCGGGTCGGGACCGCGTCGGTGCGGCGGCGCGCGCAGCTGCTCGCCCTGGAGCCGGAGCTTCGGATCGAGCCGATGCGCGGGAATATCGACACCAGGCTCCGGAAGCGCGTCGAGCGGGGCCTCGACGCGCTCCTTCTCGCGGCGTGCGGGCTCGACCGCCTAGGCCTTGGAGGCGAGATCGGACGCCGCTTCGAGCCTGACGAGCTGCTGCCGGAGGCGGGGCAGGGTGCGCTCGCGTTGCAGGTTCGTGCCGGCGAGGAGGGCCGGGTCGCTCATGCCGACCACGCCGAGACGAGGCGGCGCGTCGAGGCCGAGCGTGCGTGCGTCGCGGCAGTGGGCGGTGGTTGCCTGGCGCCCGTCGCGGCCCATCACGACGGCGCGAACCTCACGGCGCTGGTCGCCGCCGAGGACGGAAGCTGGATCGAGCGCAGGACCGGCGACGATCCGGTCCGTCTCGGGCAAGAGCTGCTCGCGCTCGTCCCGTGAGGATCCTGCTGACCCGGCCCGAGGGACGCAACGAGGAGCTTGCCTGCGCACTCCGCGAGGCGGGTCACGAGGCCGAGTGCGTGCCGCTGATCGCGGTCGAGCCGCTCGGGGACGAGCCGATCGACCTCGACGGCTACGACTGGGTACTGGTCACGAGCGCGACCGGCGCACGTGAGCTCCGGCGTCGAGGCCGAGGACGGCCGGGCAGTTTCGCGGCAATTGGCCGGGCGACGGCGGCCGCGCTGGGCGGCGCGGATCTCGTGGCGCGGGTCTCGACTCAAGAGGGCCTGCTCGCCGATCTGCCGCGGCCGGCCGGGCGCGTGCTCTTCGCGGGCGCCGAGTCCGCCCGGCGGCTCCTCGTCGACGAGCTGGATGCCGACTTCGTCCCGCTCTACCGCACGCGCGAGCTCGCACCTGAGCTGCCGGACGCGGATCTCGTCGTCCTGGCGTCACCTTCGGCGGCCCGCGCGTACGCGGCGATCGACGGGCGTGGGCCTGCGGTCTCGATCGGGCCGGAGACCACGTCGGCCGCCAGGTCGCTCGGGCTCGACGTTGTCGGAGAGGCCTCGACGCACGATGTCGACGGGCTTCTCGAAGCCGTCCAGGCGGCGACGCGTTAGCGTCCCGGCCCGTGGTCATCACCTTCCTGTCGGATTTCGGTGTCGAGGACGACTTCGCCGGCACGTGCCATGGAGTGATCAAACGGATCGCGCCTGAGGTCGACGTGATCGACATCACGCACGGGATCCAGCCCACCAGCATCCTCCAGGGCTCCGTCGTGCTGGCGAGCACGCTGCCCTACATGCCGACAGGAGTGCACCTCGCCATCGTCGACCCCGACGTCGGGACGCCGCGCCGGGCGCTGATCGTCCGCACCGCAGACGACCGGCTGCTCGTGGGCCCGGACAACGGGCTGCTCGTTCCGGCCGCCGAGCGGCTCGGTGGGATCGCAGCGGCAAACGAGATCACGAACCGGGAGTACGCGCTCGAGCCGATCGCGCCGACCTTCCACGGCAGAGACATCTTCGCGCCCGCGGCCGCACACCTCGCCCTCGGTCTCGACCCCACGGACCTCGGCGCCGCCGTCGAGCCGGACTCGCTCGTCCGGCACGCCTACCCACAGCCCGAGATCGGAACGAGGCGGATCCGTGCCAAGTGCCTGTACGTGGACCGCTTCGGGAACATCCAGCTCAACCTGACGGCGAGCGACGTCGAGCCGCTGGGCATCGTGCCCGGGACGCGGGTCGAGGTCGAGCTCCCCGTCGACCGCTTCTATGCCCAGGCCGCCCGGACCTTCGCCGACGCGAGGCCGGGCGACATCATCCTCTACGAGGACGCGTACCAGAACATCGCGCTCGCGATCTCCCGGGGCAACGCCGCCCAGACGTTCGGCGTGTACGCGGGAACCGAGGTTCGGTTACGGGCCGACTAGGGGAGCAGGTCGGCCAGCGGTTCGCACGACTGGCGACGGACGCAGTCGTCCGCCGGCCGGGCCTCTGGCCGGTGTTCCGGCCGCTCGTCCGGCGTCAGTTCGACCGCCTGGCGCCTGTGTGGGCGGAGATGCGCTCGCCCGAAGCGTCCGCACCGTTCCTCGCCGCGTTGGACCGGATCGACGTGCCCGTGAGACGCGCGCTGGACGTCGGAACTGGAACCGGGCTTGGAGCCCTGGAGATCGCGAAGCGCTTCCGGGACACCAAGATCGTCGGACTCGATGTCTCGCCTGCGATGCTCGAGAAGGCGCGACGCTTGGCGCCCGGCGTCGACTTCGTCGAAGGCGACGCCTCGGCGCTGCCCTTCGGCGACGGCGAGTTCGACCTCGTCGCCCACCTGAACATGATCCCGTTCCTCGACGAGACGGCCCGCGTCCTGCGGCCCGGCGGCTGGACGGTGTACGCGTTCTCGGCGGGGCCGCAGACGCCGATCTACGTCGCGTCGGACCGTATGCGCCGCGAGCTCGAACGGCGCGGCTTCACGGACTTTGCGGAAATTTCGGCCGGACGTGGCAACGCCGTCCTTGCCCGTCGGGGAGAAGGGGTTTAACGTCCAGCGCACTGAGACGTTCGTGGCGCGGTCGCACCGGCCCGGACGTCTCTTTTTGCCCGGCTAGACCGGCCGCACAGCGGCGAGGTAGCTCAGTTGGTAGAGGATTGAGCTAAACGGGGTTGCGCGAGAGGCGAGCCGAAGCTACGTCCGCTCGGCAAGTGCAATTGCACCGAGGACGCCCGACTTCGATCCGAGCGCCGGCGACGTGATGTAGCCGTCGATGTTCTCTCCGACTTCGACCGTGTCCAGGTAACCGTTCAGAAGCCCCGCCACCTCCCAACGCACGCGTGGCAGGAGCTCTGCGTCACTCATCACGCCACCGCCGATGATGATCCGCTCGGGTGAGAGCACCAAGATGACCGAGACGAGCCCGAGCGCCAGATAGCGTGCCTCGAGCGCCCAGACTCGGTCATCGGACGCGAGCTCCTCAGGCCGCCGGCCCCAACGCGCCTCGATCGCACGGCCCGATGCGAGCCCTTCCCAGCAGTCGCCGTGGTAGGGACAGACACCCTCGAACGGATCGGCTTCGCGGTTGTGTGGGATCCGGACGTGGCCGAACTCGGGGTGCACGAGGCCGTTGAGAAGCCTGCCGTTCGCCATCCCTCCGCCACCGATCCCCGTGCCGACCGTGATGTAACAGAAGGTGTCGAGCCCCTGAGCCGCGCCCCAGCGGTGTTCGCCGAGCGCGGCGGCGTTGACGTCCGTGTCGAAGCCGACCGGAACCATCAGGCGACGGCGGACCTCCTGGCCGACGTCGGTGTTCGCCCAGCCTGGCTTGGGTGTGGAGGTGATGAAGCCCCAGGTCGACGAGGACAGTTTCTTGTCGACCGGGCCGAACGAGCCGATGCCGATCGCGTCGACGGGCCCCTCGCGCTCGAAGAACGCGAGGACTCCGTCGATCGTCTCGGAGGGGGTGGTCGTCGGAATCGACGCCTGCGCACGGACGTCCTCCGGTCCGGTCCCGATCGCGCACTCCCACTTGGAGCCGCCGGTCTCGATGCCGCCGTACACGCTCATGCCGTCACGGCCCCGCAGGACCGTCGCACGATGAACTGAGCGGGGAGCACGACTACCCTGCTGCGGTCGGGCGCTCGGGCCTCAATCCGCTCCAGCAGTAGCTGCGTGCCGAGGGTCCCGAGTGTCTCGGCCGGCTGCGCCATCACCGTGAGGAAGGGGTAGAGGCGCGAGGCGTGCTCGATGTCGTCGAAGCAGACGAGCGCGACGTCGTCCGGCACTTCCAGTCCACTGGCCCGCACACCTTCGATCGCGCCCAATGCGACCAAGTTGTTGACGGTGAACACCGCCGTCGGCGGCTCCTCAAGCTCGAGCAACCGGCGAATCCCGTCGAAACCGCCCTCAGGATCGACAGTCGCGCGGACGACCAGGTCCGGGTCTAGCGCGACGCCGGCCGCGCCCAAGGCCTCCTCGTAGCCCCGATGTCGATCACGGGCCGTCGAGACGTCGTCCGACTCCACGATGAACCCGATGCGTCGGTGGCCGAGCGCGATCAGGTGGTCGACAAGCCGCCGGGCTCCACCGGCGCTGTCGCCGATGACCACGTCGCAGTCCACGTCCGGAACGGTCCGGTCGATGAGGACAAACTGGATGCCGAATTTCGCAAGCCGCTGGAGATGGCCTTTCGAGCGGTCGCTCACCGGTGCGATCGCGATCCCCTCCACGCGGTGAGCGATCATCTCCTCGATCACCTCGCCCTCGATGGTGAGATCAGACCGAGTGTCGCAGAGGATCATCCGGTAGCCGGCGCGGCGGGCTGCGTCCTCCGCTCCGCGCACGATGAGCGTAAAGAAAGGGTTCGCCACGTCCGGGACGATGAGCGCGAGGGTCCCGGTTTTCTGGCGGATCAGCCCACGAGCGAGGCGGCTGGGTACGTAGCCAAGGTCCGCGATTGCCCGCTCGACGCGCTGTCGCGTCTCGGGTCGGACCCGATTCCCGCCGTTGATGACGCGGGAGACCGTCATAGAGGAGACCCCGGAGACCCGGGCCACATCTTTGATCGTCACGTTGGAGACGTTCGTGGCCATAGCTGATCATGAGATCAGTAACACGTCCCGGGCAGAAAAATCAAGAAAAGAACCTTGACTCCTAGCGACCACCTGTGTTATCGCTACCACAACCTCACCCCTGGAAGCAGCGGAAAGGGAGGCTGGTCAATGCATCACAGTCAGAGAACGGGGGCATCGCGCCTGACACGACGCCCGCTGATTCTTTCGCTTGTCTTCGTCCTGGTCGCCAGCGCCGCCATGGCGGCCGTCGCCGGTGCGAGGAACTCGAAGCAGGATCAGGGCAAAATCAAGGTCGGCTTGATCACGAAGGACGTCACGAATCCGTTCTTCGTCAAGATGCGGCAGGGAGCTACGGCCCAGGCCAAGAAGCTCGGCGCGCAGCTGAGCTACGCGGCGGGCAAGAACAGCTCCGACAACGCGAGTCAGATCGCGGCGATCGAGAACATGACGACCGCCGGCGTCAAGGGGATCCTGATCACGGTCGCCGACGCGAAGGCTGAGAACGCGGCGATCAGGAAGGCGAGAAGGAGGGGCGTGCTCGTGATCGCCCTCGACTCGCCGACGAACCCGACGACCGCCGTCGACGCCCTCTTCGCCACGAACAACTTCAACGCCGGTGTGCGGATTGGCAGATACGCCCGCGCGGCCACGAGGGGCAGGACGGTGACGATCGCGATGCTCGACGAGCATGCAGGCTCCTCAGTCGGGAAGCTCCGGCACGACGGCTTCCTCAAGGGCTTCGGGATCAGGAACGACAACAATCAGATCGCGTGCGTCGGAAACGGTCAGGGACAGACAGCTCCGTCGCAGACGGCGATGGAGAACTGCATCCAGAAGAACTCCAAGATCGACGTGGTCTACACGATCAACGAGCCGAGCGCCGTTGGCGCATGGAACGCGTTGAAGAACGCCGGCAAGACGAAGGCCGGGACGACGATCGTGTCGGTCGACGGCGGCTGCGCCGGCGTCCGGAACGTCAGGGCCGGGATCATCGACGCTACGTCGCAGCAGTACCCGTTGCGGATGGCGTCGATGGGCGTCACGGCTGTCGTGAACTTCGCGAAGACCGGCAGGAAGGTCTCTGGTTACACCGACACGGGCCTCAACCTGATTGCCAGGGTGCGGAAGGCCGGGGTCCCGTCGAAGAGCGTTGCGTACGGCCTCAGGAACTGCTGGGGCTAGACGGCCATTTCTCACTCCGAGACCGGGGCGTCATCCTTCGCGCCCCGGTCTCACCTTTCCCTGGCGGGTACTCCCGATGACGAACACCTACGCCGCATTCCGAGTCACGCGTCGTGTGCTGGGGGCTCCGACCGTCGGACCCTTCTTGGCCCTGCTCCTGGCCATGGCGTTCTTCTCCTACAAGTCGGACGTCTTCCTGGAGGGGCAGAACCTCTCGCTCGTCCTGCAGCAGGTGATGGTCGTCGGCGTGCTGGCGATCGGGCAGACGTTCGTGATCCTGACTGCTGGCATCGACCTCTCCTGCGGAACGGTGATGGCGTTCGGCCAGATCGTGATGACGAAGCTGGCGGTCGCCGAGGGCGTCGACCCCTTGCTGGCCATCGCTCTCGGGATCGCGGCGTGCGTGTGCTTCGGTCTGCTGAACGGCGTCTTCGTCGCGGGTGTCGGGCTACCGGCGTTCATCGTGACGCTCGGGACGCTCAACATCGCGTTCGCGCTCACGCACGTCTACTCCAACGACGAGACGTACTCGGAGCTCCCCAGCGAGCTCCTGTTCTTCGGGCGGTTCTTCACGATCGGGAACGCGGAAATCACGTACGGGGTTCCGGCGATGTTCGTGCTCTTCGGAATCGCCTGGTACGCGTTGACGCAGACGACCTGGGGCCGGCACGTGTTCGCCGTGGGCGACAACCTCGAGGCCGCCCGGCTGATGGGCATCAAGACGAAACGCGTGCTGCTAAGCGTGTACGTGGTCGCAGGCCTCACCTACGGGATCGCCGCCATGCTGCTCGTGGCTCGCACGGAGCTCGGCGACCCGAACGCCGGTCAGACGACTGAGAACCTCGACGCGATCACAGCGGTCGTCCTCGGCGGCACGAGTCTCTTCGGCGGGCGCGGGACGGTGATCGGGACGCTGATCGGAGCGATAGTGATCGGCGTGTTCCGGAATGGCCTGACGCTGATCGGAGTGGAGGTCGTCTGGCAGTACTTCGTCACCGGCCTCCTCGTGATCCTGGCCGTATCCGTCGATCAGCTGACCCACCGGAGTCGGGCATGAGCGAGCCGAGACCGATTCTCGAGGCACGCGGGCTCGTCAAGCGCTACGGACAGGTCGTTGCGCTGGACGGCGCCGACTTCGAGCTCTACCCGAACGAGATCGTCGCGATCATCGGCGACAACGGGGCGGGCAAGTCGACGCTGATCAAGGCTCTGTCCGGTGCATTGCAGGCGGACGGCGGCGAGATCCGGCTCGACGGAGAGCGCGTGCGGTTTCGTTCACCGGGCGATGCACGAAGTGCGGGCATCGAGACCGTGTACCAGGACCTCGCGGTCGCACCATCGCTCGACATCGCCTCCAACATCTTCCTGGGGAGAGAAGCGCGGTTCCGGGGCCCGCTCGGTCTGGGGTTACGGCTGCTCGACAAGCGCCGGATGCGACGCGAGGCCGCGGCTCATTTCGCTGAGCTCGAGATCGGCGTCCAGTCGATCAAGCAGCCGGTGGAGAGCCTCTCCGGCGGGCAGCGCCAGGGGGTCGCGGTCGCGCGGGCTGCGAAGTGGGCGCGGCGGCTGGCGATCATGGACGAGCCCACGGCGGCGCTCGGGGTCAGGGAGACGCGCCAGGTGCTCGACCTGATCCAGCGCGTTCGCGAGGGTGGACTGCCCGTGATCATCATCAGCCACGACATGCCCCATGTCTTCGAGCTAGCGGACCGGATCCTGATCATGAGGCTCGGCAAGCGAGTTGCGGTGGTGACGCCGGAGTCGCACACGATGTCGGAGGCGGTGGCGATCATGACGGGTGCCACGGCGGCGGAGCTCCAGCAGGCGATGACGAAGGAGGAGCCGGGCGAATGACCGTGAGCTGGGGCCTGCTATCGACTGCGCCGATCAATACGTCGATCCTCGCGGCGGCGCGAGCATCAGATCGTGCTGATGTCGTGGCCGTCGCCAGCCGGGATCCGGCGCGGGCCGAGGCGTACGCCCGGGAGCACGGGATCGAGCGGGCGCACGGAAGCTACGACGCGCTCGTCGAGGATCCGGGCGTCGCAGCCGTGTACATCTCGCTGCCCAACGGGCTTCACGTCGTGTGGACGATGAAGGCGCTCGGGGCCGGGAAGCACGTCCTTTGCGAAAAGCCGTTCTCACGACGGGCTGAGGACGTCGAGCGGGCATTCGACACAGCCGAATCGCTTGGGCTCGTACTGTCGGAAGGCTTCATGTGGCGACACCATCCTCAGACCGCGAAGCTCCGCGAGTTGATCTCAAATGGCTCCGTGGGCCGGCTTCGGCTCGTCCGCGTCGCGTTCAGCTTCCCGTTGGCGCTCGAGCGAAGCCCGGAAGACGCCCGTTTCGATCCAGCGCTCGACGGCGGCGCGATGATGGATGTGGGCTGCTACTGCGTGAGCGCGATCCGGTTCGTCGCAGGCGAGCCTGAGAGCGTCGCCGGGAAGGAGGTGATCGGCCCGACCGGCGTCGACGTCGTCTTCACCGGCGCGTTGACCCACGCCGAAGACGTCGCCTCGCACTTCGACTGCAGCTTCGTCGTGCCTCGCCGGTCCGAGCTCGAGGTGCTCGGCGAGGAGGCCAGCCTCTTCGTGCGCAACCCGTTCGTGATCACATCGCCGCGCATCGAGCTTCGCCGTGACGGAGATGTCGAGCCGGTGGACGTTGAACATCAGGACTCCTATCTGCTCGAGCTGGACAACGTCAGCGGCGCGATCCGCGGCGAGGTGCCGCTCCTGCTCGGCCGTGAGGACGCGGTCGGTCAGGCGCGGACGATCGAGGCGCTCTACCGTTCGGCGGCATGACCTGCACACCGGCCGGAGACCGCTACGACCGCACGGAGGACAGCCGAAGCGGGCGGAGTGGCCTCCTGCTCCCGGCGATCCCGCTGGGGCTCTGACACACCATCGTGAACGACGACAGGGCGGTGGAGGTCGGCCGCGCGATCACCCGCCGGGCGTTCGACGCCGGGATCACGCACTTCGACGGCCTGGGCTCCCGGGCGAATCGTCAGACCTTCTGTTCCGAGGCGAAGCTAGGATTGCTCACTTGTAATCGTGTGCTAAACGCATGGTTACGAGGCGAGGTAGCTCAGTTGGTAGAGCACACGGCTGAAAACCGTGGTGTCGCCGGTTCGATTCCGGCCCTCGCCACTCGCCGGGCGTGTTAGCCGTTCTCTACGACATCCACGGGAACCTGCCGGCCCTGGAGGCCGTCCTCG
>DATFOC010000051.1:0-2136 GCA_035265935.1 Gaiellaceae bacterium | reverse complement strand
CGCCTGGTCGAGCGTCATTGCTTTCGTGCCCGGGCTCCTGCTGATCGGCTTGGGCCTGGGAGTGATGCTCACTCCCTCGGTCAACTTAGTGCAATCCAGCTTTCCCGAGGAGCAGCAGGGAGAGATATCGGGCCTGTCGCGAAGTGTGTCCAACTTGGGCTCGACTTTCGGCACCGCGATCGCGGGCACGATCCTGGTGTCCGGTCTCACTACAGGGGCATACGCCCTGGCGATGGCCTCTCTTGGGCTAGTCGCGGTCATCGGTCTCGTCGCGGCGCTCGCCCTTCCGGCCCAGCTCGGGCGGCAGGCCGTTGCTCGGTAAAGCGCTCCCGTGACGACGGCCGCCGACACGGCTCCGTCGGCGCGCGCGAGCGGCGCCATGCTCGTCCTCTTCACGCTTGCTTCTGGCCAGTTCCTGATGACGCTCGACAGCTCTGTGATGAACGTGTCCATCGCAACCGTCGCCAAGGACGTGGGGACAACGGTGACGGGGATCCAGGGCGCGATCACGGCCTACACGCTCGTGATGGCCGCGCTGATGATCACTGGGGCAAAGGTCGGCGCGATCATCGGGCGAAAGCGGGCCTTCGCGATCGGCTGTGTGATTTACGGCTGCGGGTCGTTCACGACGTCAATCGCCCAGAGCCTCCCTGTGCTCCTCTTCGGCTGGTCGTTCCTCGAGGGCGTCGGCGCGGCGCTGATCATGCCGGCGATCGTGGCCCTGGTCGCAGGGAATTTCCCGGCGGAGCGCCGCCCCGCTGCGTACGGGCTCGTGGCCGCCGCGGGAGCGGTCGCGGTCGCCGTCGGGCCGCTGATCGGAGGCTTCTGCACGACGTATTTCTCGTGGCGTTGGGTGTTCGCAGGTGAGGTCATCGTCGTGCTGGCGATCCTGCTCCTGACGCGCCGGATCGCGGACGCGCCGGTCGAAGAGCGGCCGCAGCTCGACGTCGTCGGCGCAGTGCTCTCCGCGCTCGGCCTCGGGCTCCTCGTCTTCGGCGTCCTCCGCTCGGCCGAGTGGGGCTGGATCCAGCCCAAGACCGGCGCTCCGTCATTGGCCGGGCTGTCCCCGGCAATCTGGCTCATCATCGGCGGCCTCTTCGTGATCTGGATCTTCTTCCGCTGGCAGGCCCGACGGGAGTCGCATGGCCAGGAGCCGCTTGTACGGACGGCGATGCTGCGCAACAAGCAGCTGGTCGGCGGCCTGACGATGTTCTTCTTCCAGTTCCTCGTCCAAGCGGGGTTCTTCTTCGTCGTGCCGCTTTTCCTCTCGGTCGCGCTCGGCCTCTCCGCGATCGACACCGGTATCAGGCTGCTGCCGCTCTCGGTGACCTTGCTGGCGGCGGCGATCGGCATTCCGAAGCTGTTCCCGCAAGTCTCGCCGCGCCTGGTCGTCCGTCTCGGGCTGCTCTCGCTCCTCGCAGGGACCGTAGTGTTGCTCGGCGCCCTCGACCCAGACGCCGGTGCAGAGATCGTTTTCGTGCCCATGCTGCTGGTCGGGCTCGGGATCGGGGCGCTCGCCTCGCAGCTCGGGGCTGTCACGGTCTCGGCCGTGCCGGACGACCAGAGCCCCGAAGTCGGCGGCGTGCAGAACACGATGACAAACCTCGGTGCCTCGCTGGGCACGGCGCTGGCCGGCTCGCTGCTGATCGCGACACTGACCTCCTCGTTCCTCACGAACGTGCAGCAGAGCCAGGCGATCCCTGCGAGCGCGAAGGAGCAGGCGCAGGTCGAGCTCGCGGGCGGCATCCCGTTCATCTCCGACGCCGACCTCGAGGCTGCACTCCACGAAGCGGGCGCAAGCTCTCAGGCCACCGACGCAGCCGTCGACGCCAACGCAGACGCTCGGCTCGACGGCCTCCGCTCTGCGCTGGCGATTCTGGCCGTGCTCGCCGTCCTTGCCCTGTTCCTGGCTCAGAGCATCCCGACGAGACCGCCCGGAGTCGTTGAGAGGAGAGAGTGAGATGTGCCGCCGGCGAGCGGCTACTGCCTCGCCATCGCGACCCTGAGTCGCTCCTCCGCCGTGATCAGATGGTCGGTGTCCGCGGCGTCGTCTCCGAGGTCGATCTCAACCCAGTTCACCCGCCCGCTGAACTCAGTCTTGCCCGCCTCGATGTCGTCGGTCACCGGCGTGGCGCT
>DATFOC010000050.1:0-26396 GCA_035265935.1 Gaiellaceae bacterium | reverse complement strand
GCTCCTCGTGATGAGGGCGGCTCTCAAAGCCAGCGGGCGACGTCCTTGGCCCAGTAGGTCACCACCACGTCGGCGCCGGCTCGCTTGATCGCCGTCAGCGACTCGAGCGCGGCCTGGCGCTCGTCCATCCAGCCCGAGGCTGCAGCCGCCTTGACCATCGCGTACTCGCCGGAGACGTTGTATGCGGCCACCGGCAGGTCGAAGCGCTCGCGGACGGCGTGGATGACGTCCAGATTCGGCAGGGCCGGTTTGACCATCAGCACGTCGGCTCCTTCGGCCATGTCCAGTTCGCATTCGCGGAGCGCCTCGCGCACGTTGGCGGGGTCCATCTGGTAGCCGCGGCGGTCGCCGAACGCCGGAGCCGACTCGGCGGCTTCGCGGAACGGCCCGTAGAACGCAGAGGCGTACTTGGCCGCATAGGACATGATCGGCGTCGCGCCGAGCCCGGCGTCGTCGAGCGCGTCGCGGATCGCCCCGACGCGGCCGTCCATCATGTCGCTGGGGGCGACGGCGTCGGCGCCGGCCTCGACGTGGCTGACCGCCGTGCGGGCCAGCAGCTCGATGGTCGCGTCGTTGGCGACCTCCTCCCCCTCGAGGACGCCGCAGTGACCGTGCGAGGTGTACTCGCAGAGACAGACGTCCGTGACCAGCACCAGGCCAGGCGCCGACGCGCGGAGAGCCCGTAGCGCCCGCTGGACGACGCCCTCGTCGTCCCAGGCGCCCGAGCCCTGCTCGTCCTTCTCGTCCGGGATCCCGAACAGGATCACGGCGGGCACGCCAAGGCGGCGAAGCTCTTCCGCCTCCGCGACCAGGTCGTCGACCGAGAACCGACCGAGCGCCGGCAGTGCTTCGTTCGGCTGCGTGGTTGGCCCGACGAAGAGCGGGTAGACGAGCGAGTCGAGGTCGAGCCGCGTCTCGCGAACGAGCGAGCGCAACGCCCCGGAGCTGCGCAGGCGGCGAAGCCGTGTCAGTGGAAAGGTGCTCACGAGCCCACGTTAGCCCGTGGCGGCACGGGCGCCTCCTGCACAGGGGGCTCGACCTCCACCTCCACGGGCACCGGTCCCTCGCCCCGCCAGTCCTCCAGCTCGACACGCTCGCCGGCGAACTCCCACATCGCGCGCAGGACCGCCAGCAGCGGCAGGGCGACGAAGATGCCCGCGAGCCCGTAGATCTCACCGCCGGCGAGCAACCCGAAGATCACGAGCAGCGGGTGGAGCCGGAGTGCGCTCCCCATCACGTTCGGCACGACGATGTGGCCCTCGATCTGGTGGATCCCGAGGAAGAGGAGCGTGACCCAGATCGCCGACACGGGATCGACGATGAGCGCGTAGGTCACCGGCGGGATCGCGCCGAGCCACGGTCCCAGGTAGGGGATCAGTTCCATGAACCCGACCCACGCTGCGAACAGGAGCGCGTACTGATCCATCCCCTCCGCCCAGCCGAGGGTACCGAGCACCCAGAGCCCGACGCCGGCGCTGACGCCGATGATCAGTGAGAGGAGCACCTGGCCGCGGACGTAGCCGGCGAGCGCGCTCTCGATTCGGGGGATCAACGAGCCGGAGTCGGGCCGCGGCGGGAACCGCCGGTCGACCGCGGCCGACAGTCGTCCCATGTCGAGCAGCATGTAGATCGATACGACGATGATCAGGACGAGGGAGAAGAGGATCTCGAAGATCGAGAGCGCCGCTCCCTCGAGGAAGTCGATGACGCGCGACGTGTACTCCTGCGGGTCCGCGTCGCGAAGCGAGTCCACGAAGTCCTGACCTTGCTCCTCGACCTTGACCCTCTCGAGGCCGTGGTCGTTCAGCCAGCCCTGGAGGCGGTCGACGTCGCGCTCGGCGTCCGTCTGGCTGCTCTGTCCGCGCTCGACCGTAAGGTAGGCGTCGATCCGGTCCGCAGCCTCACGAGACTGGTCGACGACCACGACGCCAATGGCGATCACGCCGACGACCAACACAGTCGCGAAGCTCAGGAACACGACGGCGACGGAGAAGCCCCTGGGAATTCGCATCCGCCCGAGCGCCCGAACGAGTGGGTCGAGCAGGAGCGCGATCAGCGCCGCCACGATGAAGAGGAAGACGACGTGAGCGACCGTGCTCGCCAGCGTCCAGAGGAACAGCAGGACGAGCGGCAGCCCCACGAGCTGCATCCAGCGCGGAATCTGGATCTTGTGCGCCATCGGCGGCATCCAGATGATCGTACTGCGCGGGTTCTGACCCTCCGGCCTCCCGCCTGGGACTGGAACTTTGCGGAAGATGGGAACCTCGCGTTGGCCCGAGACGAGGTTTCGGCGGAATTGGCTCTAGAATCGCCTCCCGCCGTGTCACAAGCCGTCCAGCTGAAGCGCGAACGCCCGTCCGTTAGTGTCAGCGCGATGCCGTCCCGCAGGGGAGTGGATCAGGCGCGCCGCGCCCGTCGGCGCCGCGCGGCCGGACAGCACCGTGCTCGGCGGATCGCGGCACTCGTCCTTGTCTGCGCGGCTGTCGTCGTCACGCTGCTGCTGTCGGCCTTCGGGTGGGGGACGCCGGCAGAGACGGTGTCGACGGCGCCGGCGCCGGCTCAGAGGTTGCTCCCGACCGGGCCGCCGCAGCCGCAGGTCGTGGCGGTACACAACTCGCTGCAGCTGCGCGTACCGGTCGCCCAGCAACGCATCAGCGCAGTCGGCTACCACGCGGTGGACAACGGTGCGCTGCCCCTCGAGCCGGTTGGCGAGCAGGCGAACAAGGGGCTGTTCGCGCGCCTGGTGCGCCGGCTCACCGGTGGGGACAAGGCGGGACTCGCCTGGTACCAACTCGGCGGTGAGGGCCCGGCGAACGCGGTCCTCGACGTGGGCGCCGCGCCCGGCACGGACGTCTACGCACCCGTCGACGGCGTCGCGGTCGGGATCAGCGACTACGTGATCAGCGGCAAGCGGCTCGGCTCACGAGTCGACATCCAGCCGTCGAGCGAGCCCTCGCTCGTCGTCTCGCTCACGCACCTGCGGATCGATCCTTCGCTCAGGGTTGGAGCCGCAGTCACGGCGTCGAGCTCCAAGCTCGGCACGGTCATGGACTTCTCGCGCTTCGAACGGCAAACCCTGGCCCGATACACACAGGACGCCGGCAACCACGTTTCACTCGAAGTCCACCCCGCCGCGACGCTCTCCGTCCAATAGCGAGACCTCAACTCACAATGGGAGCTGAGCCGCCAGGCCGCGCTGTGCGTCGCCAGGCGTCGTCCTCAGCCGTCCGGGCCTGGCATCCACCCATCGCACCCGGACGACGAGTCCCATCGTGAGCCGAACTCTCAGGATCCTTTTCGTCGCCGACGTGAACGGCGCGCCGGGCCGGCGGGCAGTCGAGCGCCTGGTCCCGGGGCTGCGCGAGGAATTGGACATCGACTTTTGCGTCGTGAACGGCGAGAACGCCGCGGACGGGCTCGGGATCACGCCGCGACTCGCCGAGGTGATCCTCGCCTCGGGCGCCGACGTGATCACGCTCGGGAACCACACCTTCCGCCGGCCCGAGATCGCGGGTTACCTCGCGGAGTCCGACCGGGTGATCCGCCCGGCGAACCTCTCGAAGCACGCGCCCGGAACGGGTCTGACCTTCGCCGAGAGCCGAGGCGGGGAGACTGTCGCGGTCGTGAACCTGCTCGGCCAGCTCTTCCTGGCGCCGCCGCACGGCCCGTGGGAGCTGGTGGACGAGCTCGTGGATGAGGCGCGGCGGCAGACGCCGGTCATCCTCGTCGACTTCCACGGGGAGGCGACGAGCGAGAAGGTCGCGATGGCGGCCGACCTGGACGGAAAGGTCACTGCCGTGATCGGCACGCACACGCACATCCAGACGAACGACGCGCGCGTGACCTCCCGCGGCACGGCGGCGGTCACGGACGCCGGCATGACCGGCCCGCACGATTCGGTCATCGGCGTCGTCACCGAGCTGGCCGTGAAGCAGATGCGCACGGGCATGCCGGTGCGGTTCAAGACGGCGCAGGGAGACGTGCGGCTCGAAGGCTGCCTGATCGAATGCGGAGCCGACGGACGGGCTACGCGCTGCGAGCTCGTGCGCCGGGCGCTCGAAGAGTGAGCACCGCGAGGAGCGCAACGAGCGTCAGGTCCCGGAGCAGGACGAGCCACGAGGCGAGCGAGTCGAACTCGAGCGCCAGCTCCCAGTAGCGGTACGGAAACCACAGCTGGGTGAGGACCAGCGCCAGGGCGAGTACGCCGGTCGCGGCCAGGCCCCGCCGCCCACGCACGAGCGGAACGAGCGGGATCAGCCAGACCAGGAACTGCGGCGAGAGCACCTTGCCGAAGGCGATGAACGCGCAGACGGCAGCGGCGCAGGCGCGGAGGAGCCGGTCGCGATCGGCCGGGCCTCTGGCGTACCAGATCCAGACTGCGCCGACCGCGACGACCTGAAGGACGGTGGTGAGGACGGCCAGCGCACCTGCCGCACCACCGTCGAGATTCTGCGAGCCGTGGCTCGATTCCATCGTCAGGTCGAGGTCGAAGAGCTGATGCACGGAGAGCAGGATCCCCGAGCCGAGACTCTCGATCTGGAGCGGCCGGCCGGCCTGCACCCAGAACGCCTCCCAGACGCCGCCCGGTGACAGGAGCGCGAACGGAACGACGATCGCCGCGATCACGGCGAGGAACGACCCTCCGCAGACGAGCGCCTCGCGCCGGCCACGCGTCCGCCAGACGTGACCGACTAGAAGCGGCGCCAGGAGCGCTGGGTAGAGCTTCGCCGCCGTCGCGAGCCCGAGCGTTCCGAGGCCGAGGCGGACGCGGCCGTCGAGGAAGACGGCCAGCGCCGCCACCGTCAAGAGCGCCGGCCAGAGGTCGAAGCGGCTGAGGACGACGGACCCGAGGAGCAGCGGAGAGAGGGCGACGAAGAGCGGCGCCCACCAGGACGTCGTGAGTGCGGCGACCAGCAGGACGACCCCGACGCCGGCGGCCGCCATCAGTCCCTCGAAGGTCGCGCCGTAGTCCCCTCCCTCGACGGGCAGCCTGAAGACGGGAAGGGCCGCCGGTGGATACTCGACCGCGAAGTCGCGGTACGGCACCTGCCCGTCCGCGATCGCCTCGCCGTACCGCTCGTAGATCGGTGTGTCCACGATCTGCTCCCGCTCGTAGAACCCCTCGTGGAGCAGCACCCACGAGACGACGAAGACGGCGGCCGCGCTAGCTGGCCGGAACCAGCTCGGGAACCGAGCGCTCAGGCTCGACCGCCTCCTCGGGCTCCCGTCGGGCGGCCGGCGCGAGCACCGCGAAGGCGACGAACGGGAAGAACCACGGGATGTAGAGGAAGAACCAGTGGGTCAGCGCGAGCTCGAAGCCGAGCAGGAGCGCACCGGTCAACGCGGCGAGCTGGAGGGGCGACTTCGTACGTGGCCAGAAGGCGAGCGCGACCGAGCCGGCGAGCACGAGGCCGATCAGCGGCAGCTGGACGAGATGCAGGTCCGGAACGCCCTCCGCACGGTACTGGCCCCAGCCCCAGATCGAGAACGGCGACTCGCGTCCGAGCTGCCAGCCGAACGTCCGGTCCCAGAAGATTCGTGCGGCGTCGATCGGGCTCGGCTCGAGCAGCAGGATCGCGAAGGAGGCCAGCGTCGCGGCGACGAAGCCGACGAAGAAGACCGAGATCGCTCGCGGGCGACGAAGCCCGTCGGGGTACGATGCCCAGAGCGGCACCACGACAAGCGGCGCGAACTTCGTCCACGCCGCGAGCGCGCTGAACGCGCCGCGCGCGAAGCTGGAGGACGCGAGCCAGAAGCCCCAGACGAGGAAAAGGGCAGGCAGCGCGTCGTTCGTGTTCGAGCTGGACACGTACTGCGTGAACGGGTACGCGGCCCAGGCGAAGGGCAGGACGGCCGCGAGCCGGAGGCCGCCGAACCGGCGGCCGACGAGCGCGAGCCCGAGCATCACAAGCAGGTCGAGCGCGATCGATGTGAAGTGCGCGGCCGGCAGCTCGTCCCACTTCCCGCTCCAGCCGAGCAGCGCGTACCCCGGCACGTAGGCCAGGTATGCGACCGGTCCATAGGTGTCTCCGCGCTCGTTGGACGACTCGCAGCGTCCGTTGGTCTGGATCCGCTCCCGCACCTCGCCCTCGGCATCCGCCTCGCCGCACCTGCGCAGCTTCCCCTGTGCAGGCATGTGGCCGTAGGGCATCTCGCCGTTCGCGATGCGGTGCGCGCCGACCACACCCGAGTAGCCGACATCGATCACGTTCGAGTCCTCGAGGTTGAGCCCGATCCGGAAGCCGGCGAGGAAGACGGTGGCGGCGAGGAGGATCCACACGGGCCAGACAACACTCCCCGTCGACCCGTTCCGGCCTCGGACGCCGACCCACAGCATGCGGGCAAGGAGGTAGACGATCGGTGGGTAGGCGAGCGCCATGCTCACGAACACGTTTCCGTCGTTGAAGAACCAGAGCGAGACGGAGAACGAGAGCAGCGCGACGAGGTCGAGCGTCCGGAGGCCCAGAGGCCGGCGCCAGTCGACGAGCCCGAGCAAGAAGACGGCGCAGAGCACGAGCCAGACGTCGAGCCGGTTGATCGACTTCCCGCCGAAGGCGCCGTCGTAGCCGCGCGCCATCTTCCAGGCGACCTGCGGGCCGGTCCACGCCTCGGTCACCCGCCCGGAGGAATCGTTGACCCTGCCGGTCGCGATCTCGCCGGCCTCCTCCCACCAGACATGGACCGTCCACGAGCCGGTCTCTGAGTCGTAGGACGCGTCGGTGACGCGGCCCTTGGCGGGATAGCGGTCGAGCCAGTCCGCGACCTTCGGGTGCCGGAGGAACGGCGCGATCGCGTCTCGTTCCGTGAGTCTTGCTTGCGCCGCCTGCGCCGGCGACGCGAGTGCCAGCGCGAGAAGGACTACGGCCAGGACGCGCACGCAGCCTCATCCCTCGGAGAAAGTCCGTTAGGACTTTCTCCGAAAACTCCAGAGCTTGTTGCCGACGAAGTTCAACGGCGTGACGAGGATGATCGCGATCGCCTGAGCCGGGATCTTGTCCAGCCCGATCGCGATCAGCGTCTCCAGGATCAGCAGGTTGGCGCCGAGCGCGCAGACGGCGACGATCAGGAACTGGATGCCCTGGTAGGCGACGTGCCCGCGCTGGCCGGCGAACGTCCAGAGGCGGTTCCAGGTGTAGTTGTTCGTCACGGCGACGAGAAACGAGGCGGTCGCGGCCGGGAGATGGTGCCAGTCCGCCCAGAGCACGAGCGCGGAGAACACGGCGAGGTTGACGACGTAGCCGGTGGCGCCGACCGTGCAGAACTTCGCGAGCTGCACCCAGTTGTGGGGACGCCTGAGCGCCGCGCCGGCGCGGCCGCCCGCGACTGCGAGCGTCGATGAGAGGGAGCGCGACACGGGTGGCGGCGAGGCTACCGAATCGTCCGGTTCACGCCGCCGACTCGCGCCCCCGGCGAAGCGAGACGCCGCGACTCCGGTAGAAGTCGAGCTCGTCGGTCTCGAGCAGCGCGAACGGGGAGTCGATCACGACTTCGGGGCCGGCGGGCGTCGCCGCGGCCATGGGAAGGAAGCGGTGGCGCCCGTCCAGGCAGCGCACCTCCAGACCCATGGGAGGCCCCTCGGACGCGTCCAGGATCACGTCGACGACGTGTCCGACCCGCACGCCATGCAGGCTCACCGGTCGCTCGAGCAACTGTTCCACCGAGACGCGTCTTCCCGGTTCAGCGAGTCGCGAATCCGCGCTCCTCGCGCGTCTCCGTCCATTCGACCTCGACGTCCTCCACGTTTGCCGCGGCCGGGCCGCGCCGACACCACGCGAGCATCGACTCGACGCAGTCTCGGTCGCCCTGGAACACGGCCTCCACCGTCCCGTCCGGGTTGTTTCGCACCCAGCCGGCGAGCCGGAGCGATCGAGCCCGCTGTCTCGTCTCGGCGCGGAAGAACACGCCCTGCACCCGTCCGCGAATCACCACCCGGGCGCGGGCGTCGGTCAACCCTCGAACCCCTCCTCGCCGAGGAGCGGGACGAAGCGGCACGGAACGGACCGGATCACCGCCGGGCCCTCTGGGCTCCGCACGATCACCTCGAGACGCTGCCCGTGGCGCTTCCCGACGGGGACGACGAGTCGGCCCCCGACCTTGAGCTGGTCGTAGAGTGCTTTCGGGACGTCGGGCGCGGCCGCAGCGACTGCGATCGCGTCGAAGGGCGCCTGGTCCGGCAGGCCGCGCGACCCGTCACCGATGTGAACCTCGACGTTGCCGATCCCTGCTGCCTCGAGGTTGCGCCGCGCCTGCTCGGCAAGCTCCGGGATCCGCTCGATTGAGTTCACCTCCTGCGCGAGCTGCGCGAGGACTGCGGCCTGGTAGCCGGAGCCGGTGCCGACATCGAGCGCGCGCTCGTCGCCGTCGAGGCCGAGCTCCTCGAGGATCCTCGCGACCATGTAAGGCTGGGAGATCGTCTGGCCCGACCCGATCGGCAGCGCGGCGTCGTCGTACGCGCGTCGACGGAGGTTGGGCGGGACGAACGCCTCGCGCGGCACGCGCTCCATCGCCTCGAGGACCCTCGTGTCCGCGATGTCGCGGCCGCGCAGCTGCTCGTCGACCATCCTCCGAAGCCGTATCTCAGGCTGCGCGGGCATACGCCGGAGCCTCGATCCCGAAGTGCCCGAGGACGAGCGGCGCGACGCCGGCGATCTCCCCCGGCGGTTCCTCGGTGCCCACGGTGAGCATGGGGACGAGCGAGTCGCCGTCCAGCAGCGAGCCGTGCGAGCCGCCGCCCGCGTGGTGGCGGCCGCCGAGATCGGCGAACTCGACGCCCCCCGCCGCGGAGACGAGCACGTCGCCGGCGTTCGGGCTCGCGAGCGCCCGGCGCGCACGGACCTGCCAGGCGTCGGAATCTGCACCGAGCCGGAGCTCACCGCCGTCCCGCAAGGCGACGGCGGCGCCGTCTTCCATGAACAGGGCGATGTCGACAGCGTTCTCCTGCGCGAGCCGCTCTGCGATCCTGCGCGGCTTGTCGGTGTAGACCATGCCCGCCCGGTTCGACGCGGTGACCAGGCCCTCGTCGCCGACCCAGTCCTGGAGTCGAGCCACCCGATCGACGTGGGTCTGGCCGTGATCCGAGCACACGACGACGGCGTAGCGCTGCAGGAACTCGTCCAGGCCGCCGGCCGCTTCCACGAGGGCGCCCACGGCCTGATCGCTGCGCCCGAGCGCCTGCTCGGCGCCGCCGGGGCCGAGCGCGTGGGAGGCGTAGTCGTAATCCGGCAGGTAGTAGAAGAGGAAGTCGAAACCGTCGCGTGTGACGAGCCACCGGCCCACCGCCGCTGCGTAGGCGTCGATCGACCCACCCGTGCGCGTCCGGATCGCCAGCGGCGCGCCGGTGACGTCCGACTCGAAGAGGCTGAAATAGAAGAACCTGCGGGGGCCGTCCACCGGGCGCACGAGCCCGGGGACGGTCGGAACATGCCGCGTCCGTCCGCGGTAGCAGGGGGTGTTCACGGCCGCAGCCGTGAGGCCTGCGTCCTCGAGCGACTCGAACACGGTCGTGGCGTTGCGGGAGAGGTGGTGCGCGTTCATCTCGACGATCGCGTCACGGATCGCGCGCCGGGTACCTGCAGCCCGCATCGCGCCGAAGGACGAGCCGTACTCGACCAGCCGTCCCTCCCGGCGGTGGTACCAGACGAGATGTGGGATCTCGTGCACGTCCGGATGCGCCCCGGTCGCGAGCGTGGCCATGCAGACGGGAGTCAGCGAGGGAAAGGTCGACGCCGCACGCGCGTAGCTCCCGGCCGCGTGAAGCTCAGCGAGCGTCGGTGCCGTCCTCCGCTCGACCGCCTGCTCGAAGACCTCCGGAGTGAGCCCGTCGATGACGACGAGGATCAGCTTCCTGGACATCAGTCCGCGAGCGTGCGGAGCCCTGCGTAGCGCTCCGGCCGGCGGCGGCGCAGGCGGACGGCAAGGAATGGCAGCGCGAGAAACTCCAGGTAGCCGACGAGGGGTATGAGGGCGAGCAGGGCCACAGCGACGGCAGCAGCGGCGACCAGGAGGGCAGTTCCGAGGCGGGCACCGCCGCGTCGAAGAGCGCCCCGCACGATCTCCCCTGTGGAGACCGCGCCGAAGATCCCGCCGAGCGCCCCGGCCGCGGCGTCCGGCTCGTCGCCGAGCCAGATCCCGAGCGCGAAGCCGATGACGGCGGCGAGCCCGATCGCCACCAGTTGCCCTGAACGCGTGCCGCCGAGCACGCCTGCAAAGAGGATCCCGATGCCGAGGCCGAGGCCCAGACAGACGCCGATCCAGTAGACGTCAGCCATCAGCGGCCAGTGTACGCGGGGAGGTTTGGGCTGCTCAGAGGCCGGGGGAAACCAGGTATGCGGGGCGGCTCCTAGCCGCAGGGAGCCGTTCCGCACCTTTTCGCGCAAGAACCGATTGGCGCGGTTTGTCGTACGGTTGTAGGAACCGAACAAGGAGGGGAGATGAGGAAGGTTGCGACTTTCGCCGCCGTCGTGACGTTGGGGGCGCTCGCGCTCGGCACGGTCGCGTTTGCGCACGGCGACGACCGCGGTAGCGGCAAGACCGGGCTGAACGGCTACGAAGAGGTCGTCGGCGGACCTGGCGCCACCTCTACGGGATCCGTGTCAACTGAGGCCCGTGGGACGTTCAAGTTCCAGGTCAGAGACGATCCGCTTCGCATCCATTACGTCCTCACGTACAGGGGCATGGAAGGCACGACCGTCAGCCAGGCACACATTCACTTCGCCCAGCGCCATGTCGGCGGGGGCGTGATCGCATTCCTCTGCGGCGGCGGAAAGCCTGCGTGCACCTCACCGGACGGTCGCTTCGAAGGCGACATCGTCGCGGCCGACGTGCTCGGGCCCGCCGACCAGGGCATCCAAGCCGGCGCACTCACCGAAGCGATCCGCGCGATTCGCGCCGGTGCCGTTTATGCCAACGTGCACTCGACTCCTCAGTACCCCGAGGGCGAGATCCGCGGCCAGCTGCCCGGTGGCAAGCACGGCAAGAAGGACAACGACCGCAAGCACTAGCCAGACGCGGCAGGCTCCTCGAGGCGGCGGAGAACGGCGAGCCCGAACTCCGCCGCCCGGGCGCCGTCGACCACGCGGTGGTCGAACGTGAGCGCCACATAGCCGACGGGCCTCACGACGATCTCTCCGTCTCGGACGACCGGGCGGTCGGCGATCCGGCCGAGGCTGAGGATCGCGACCTCCGGATGGTTCACGATCGGCGTCTGGAACAGCCCGGCGAGCTTCCCCGCGCTCGTGAGCGTGAAGGTCGAGCCGCGCAGCTCCTCCGCCGCCAGCGAGCCGCCTCTGGCGGCCTCCGCCAGGCGGCGCACCTCCGCGTCCAGCTCCTCCACCGATCGTGTGTCGACGCCCCGCACGACCGGGACGACGAGCCCCTGGTCGGTCTGCACGGCGACGCCGAGGTCGTAGCGGTCGAGGTACACGATCTCGTCCCCCTCCAGCCGCGCGTTCAGCTCCGGGAACTCCTGCAGCGCGTCGGCCGTCGCCTTCAGCACGGTCGGGACGAGCAGCTTCAGGTCGACGGACCCGAAGTCGCACTCCTCGACCCAGGTCACCGGGGGGACCTCGCGGTGCGCACGAGCCATGTGCTCGGCGATCAAGCGCCGGACGCCGCGGACCGGCTCCCGCCTCCCCTCTGCCGGGCCGGCGGCGGCGCGACGCACGTCCTCCTCGGTTATCCGGCCCTGCGGCCCCGTGGCGTCGACGTCGGCAAGGTTCACGCCGAGGTCCTGCGCGATCTTCCGGATCAGCGGGGTCGCACGGAGTCGTGATGGCTCGGTGGAGGTCGGCGGCTGCAGCGGAGGCGCCGGCTCGGCACGCGGCTGCTCCTCTGCCTGCGGCACCGCTCCGTCGCCGATGACGACGAGGACGGTCCCGACCGGGACGACCTTGCCCTCCTCGACGAGGATGCTCGCCACCTTCCCGGCGGCCGGCGAGGGGATCTCGACCGTCGTCTTGTCGGTCTGCACCTCGACGAGCGGGTCGTCCTCGGCGATCTCCTGACCCTCCTGGACGAGCCAGCGGGCGATCTCCCCCTCGGTGAGACCTTCGCCGAGATCCGGCAGTTTGAACTCGTAGGGCATGGCCGGCGAAAGCTACCCGCGCTCGGCGGCTTGCTCCATGTCGACGAACTCGACTTCGCCCCACCGGTTGAACCGCCGGGTATGACGCCCGGTCTCGCGGAATCCCGCCCGCTCGTAGACCTTGATCGCCCGCTCGTTGAACGCGGCGACGTTGAGGATCACCCGCGAAAGGCCGAAGCGCCGCCGCCCGAACTCGATCCCCGCGAGCAGAAACTCCAGACCGAGCCCGCGGCCGGTCAGGCCGGGGCGGAGGCCGAGGCCGACCTCGAGCGCGTCGCCCTTCTGCTCGAAGTAG
Organism: Gaiellaceae bacterium; assembly: GCA_035265935.1. Taxonomy (GTDB): domain Bacteria; phylum Actinomycetota; class Thermoleophilia; order Gaiellales; family Gaiellaceae; genus JACDAN01. Next base: position 14,019 of record DATFOC010000050.1, on the reverse strand, counting down.
AAGTTGCCGACCAGTGCGCCGGCCTCATCAAGGGCCTCGTACCAACGCTCGGGGTTGCGCACCGGCTCTGCATCGCCGTCGTAGAAGTCGTACGGTGGCTCGTACCGCCAGGTTCGGAGCTCGGCGAACATCTCAGGCGTTGCCGGGCGGATGGTCAGCTTCACGACCGTGGGACCCCCAGCCAGGCGTCGGCCGGGGCGATCAGCACGCGAAGGCCGCCCTCGACCCGCCAGAGCGAAACGGCCTGCTCGTCCCCGCGCAATTCAGCCGCGGTTTCCCGCGGGACGTATCCGACCTGGAGCGTCTGTTCCTCGTTCCAGATCGCGACGGCGTTCGCGTCGTGCTCGTTCTCCGGCTCGGGGACGAGCGCGAGCCGCCGGCCGGGGTCGAACGAGGAGTCCGGCAGAGCTTCGGCGCGATACGTCACGCCGGCGGCGGGAACGACTCGGATCCGCTCGTCCTCCCATCGGACCGGGTCGCCCGTGGCCGCGTCCCGCAGGTAGTAACCGGAGGGACCGCGCTCGAACCAGAGGCGCAGTCGCGGTGGCTCGGCCGGGGTCATTGGTGGATGCCTGCGTTGCCAGCGCCAAGCGATGCAAGGACGCAGGGAGCCCCCATAGGAGTTCCTATGGGAGCGACTGAGGACGCCGCAGCGCGCAGTGCGATCGCGGCGCAGGCGCCGCCGCATGACCCCGGTCGAGCCACCCTGGTCACACGCGGAAGGCGTCGTCCCGCAGGACGGCGTGGACGCCCTGCGTCCCGTTCACGACCTGCGTCACGTGCAAGTCGGCGCCGACACTGGCGAGCACGAGCGCGTCGCCGCCGAAGACGCCGAGCTCGCGGCCCATGAGCGCGACCATTCCGTCGACCGCGATCTTCGCCGCCCGTCCGAGATGCTCGTCCATCCCGAAGGTCAGCCAGGCATCCCGGATCCGCGCGACAGGCCACTCGAGCCGAAGGTCCTCGTCCACGTCGAGCGTGAGGCGGGCCTGCGCCGGGGTCTCGATCGCGGTGCCCGAAACCTCGCCGTCGCCCTGCGCCGCATGCCCGTCGCCTGCCGAGAAGAGCGCGCCGTCGACGGGGATCGGTAGGTAGAGCGTCGTGCCCGCCACGAGCTCCTTGCAGTCGATGTTCCCGCCCCAGCGCCGCGGCGGGATCGTCGAATGAACCCCCGGCTCGGGCGGCGGCATGCCCATGACGCCGAGGAACGGCTCGAGGTCGAGCTCGCGGCCCAGTGCGCGGCCGATCCCGGCCCGGAGATCCCAGTAGACGGCATGGTCCTCGCCCCCGTGCGTGACGCCCCAGTGCGATGGGCGCACCTCTTCGATACGGACGACGAGCGTCTGACCCGCCCTCGCACCCCGTACCTCGATCGGCCCGGCCAGCGCGTGGCCGGTGTCGATCTCCGGGTTCGGCGCCGTGATGCTCTCGTCCGGCTCGACGTCCCATGAGTGGCCCGGCGTCGAGATCCGGACCCTGTCGCCCGGGTCGATCGAGAGCACCGGCGCGAGGTCGCGCGAGAAGTGGCCGTGGAGCGCCCACGGCTCCCGCGGAAGCTCGTGGAGGGCCATCAGCGCACCCGCTCGGCGAGATGCTGGTACCGCGTGACGAACCCGTCGTCGTCGAACTCGATCTCCGCCGTGAAGTCGCCCGAGCTGTATCGCACGAGTCGGTCGCCGAGCGGCTCGTACCGCTGTTCGGATCGAACGACCTCGAGACTCGGCACCACGACGAACGACATGACGAAGTCGGTGGCCTGCTCGAGACCGTCCAGCAGGGGCAGCGTGTTGAAGAGCGGCGAGAAGTTGAGATCGAAGTAGTCCCTGCCGTCCAGACCGACATCGACCTCCGGCCCGTCGATGACCCGGGCCCGGAGCCGCCGCGGCTCGAGCTCGTAGCGCAGCTCGTAGCCGGCGCCGATCATCGTCCCGTTCGCGCTCAGCTCGCCGCCCTCGAGCTCCGCCCGGGCGATCTCCATCCGGGGCTCGTCAATCCCGCGCCAGACGAGCGTCCGGCGCATCTAGAACTCGAGCAGCTTCCGGACGGCGTTGGTCACCCGCTCGACGGACGGCATGTAGGCGTCCTCGATCTGCCAGTACGGATACGGCACGTCGTAGCCGGTCACGCGGATCACTGGCCCGCGCAGGTCGAGGATCGCCTTTTCGGCGAGGATCGCCGCCAGCTCGGCGCCGAACCCCGCGGTGCGGGGCGCTTCCTGGACGATGACCACGCGGCCGGTCTTGGCGGCCGACTCGAGAAGCGCACCCTCGTCCAGCGGCTTCAGCGTGCGGAGGTCCAGCACCTCGACGCTCGCCTCGCCGTCCAGGGCATCGGCGGCCTGCTCGCAGAGCGGCAGCATCGAGCCGTAGGCGACGAGGGTGACCTCGGTACCCTCGCGGGCGAGCCGCGCCTCGCCGAGAGGCACCGTGTACTCGCCCTCGGGCACCTCGCCGCGCATCGTCCGGTAGTGGAGCTTGGGCTCGAGGATCACGACCGGGTCGGGCTCGCGGATCGCCGAGGCGAGAAGCCCCTTCGCGTCCGCCGGAGTCGATGGGATCGCGACCTTCACGCCCGGCGTGTGCGCGTAGTACGCCTCCGGCGAGTCGTCGTGGAGCTCGGGTGCCTTGACGCCGCCACCGTACGGCATCCGGATCGTGACGGGGAACTCCATCGCGCCGCCCGTCCGCCAGCGATAGCGCCCGACGTGCGTGATCAGCTGGTCGAGACAGGGGTAGCTGAACGCGTCGTACTGCATCTCGCAGACGGGCCGCCAGCCGGCCATGCAGAGGCCCATCGCCGTGCCGAGGATGCCGGCCTCCGCCAGCGGCGTGTCCACGCAGCGGTCGGGCCCGAACCGGTCGCGCAGGCCGGCGGTCGCCCGGAAGACGCCGCCGGCCCGGCCAACGTCCTCGCCCATGACCATCACGTTCTCGTCGCGCTCCAGCTCGACGTGAAAGCAGTCGTTCACGGCTTCGATGAGGAGCTTTTCGCTCACGGCCGGAGAATCTTCCTGAGCTCAGCCAGCTCCTCATCGAACGAAGCCGGCGAATTGACGTAGGCGTTGCGAAAGAGGAGATCCACATCTGCCGGCGGCTCCGCCTCGGCGGCCGCGATGCCCTCGCGCATCCGCTCGAGCGCCTCGCCGCGGATCTCCTCCGCCCGCGCGTCGGTCAGGACACCGAGCCGCTGGAGGTAGCGCTCGTAGCGGCCGACGCACTCGTTCCGCTTCTCCTCCTCGACCCGTTCGAGGTCGATGTACGCGGCCTGGTCGTCGGCGGTCGCATGCGGCGCCGTGCGGTAGGTGACCGCCTCGATGAAGCTAGGCCCTTCCCCCGACCGCGCGCGCTCGACTGCCGCACGCGTCGCCTCGTAGACGGCCAGCACGTCGCCGCCGTCCACACGCACGCCCGGCATCCCGTAGCCGGCCGCCTTGTCCGCCAGCGTCTCCGCGGCCGTCTGCGCCGAGAGCGGCGTCGAGATCGCCCACTGGTTGTTGTTGCAGAAGAGGATCGCGGGCGCCTTCATCACGCCGGCGAAGTTTGCTCCCTCGTGGAACGAGCCCTCGGAGGTCGCGCCGTCGCCGAAGTACGCGATCGCGACCGCCCGCTCGCCGCGCAGCTTCTTCCCCCAGGCGAGGCCCGCCGCGTGCGGAACGTGAGTTGCGATCGGGACGCAGATCGAGGCGACGTTGTAGTCGAGCGGGTTCCACCACCCGGCCGGATGGCCGCGCCACCAGGAGAGGACGGTCGAGACGGGCATTCCGCGCAGGAGCCCGATCGCGGATTCGCGGTAGCTCGGGAAGATCCAGTCGTCGCGCTCGAGCGCGTAGACCGAGCCTGCCTGCATCGCCTCGTGGTTCCAGAAGATCGCATACGTGCCGATCCGGCCCTGGCGGTGGTAGACGACGGAGCGCTCGTCGTAGGTGCGGAGCGTGACCATCGAGCGGTAGAGCTCGATCAGGTCGCTCTCGTCGACCCCCTCGACCTCGGCGTCCGGGATGCCCTCGCCGTCGCCGATGACGCGGCGCAGTTCGCGCTCGTCGGGCAGGACATGCGCCATCGCAGCGGCGAATCTACCTCAGCGGGCGTTCAAGCTCGGGTGCCCTTTAGGCGCCGGGCGCGTGCGTACAGCCGACGCGCGGTCGCGGAGCGCTTAAGGGTTCGCCGAATGCGGATGCCCGCCAAGAGCGCAGCGACGGCGACTCGACCTCGTGGCGTCCGCGCCAAGCCAATGCCCTGACAGATCGGATCGAACGTGTCCGCGAAGCGCACGTTGTGGGGTGCGGCAGCGCCGAGGAACTCGGACCGCTCCATCCCCTCGGCTGCTGCGGCCTCGAGGGACAGCAGCTTCGCCTCCGAGCCGGGGCTGAAGCGGCCAAAGGCGGGGTCGAACGCCCTCCTGAGGCCATACGCCCTGTCCGCCACCTGGAGGGAAAGCGCGAACGCGATCGGCTTCCCGTTCACGCTGAGCGTCAGCAGCCGGACGGCGTCGTCGTCGGCAAGCCTCAGCAGCGCGGCGCGATGGAATGCCCTTCCCACCGGTGTGGCAAATTCGGATGAATCGTGCCGGCCCTGCCAGCGCAGAGCGTGCACGCGAAACGCCTCCTCGAGCGCCGGCGCAAGCTCTTCCCGGGTGCGGGCGAGCGCTACTTCGACGGGGCCTACTGCTTCGAGCTGTCGCCGACGACGGCGTCTCATGCTGCGCGCCTTCGGCGAGAGTTTCGACTGCCAGACGGCCTCCCAGCCGGAGCTCAGCTCGAGAACGGGAGCCTCGAGCCGTTCGATCAGCCGGAAATCAGCAGGCGGCAGAGCAGCGACAAGCCTGCTCGCTCCGGTGAGCCCGTAGAGATCCGCGAAGTCGTGATCCATCGTGCTCGCCCGCTCTGCAAGGGCTCCAGCCACGACCGACTCGTCCTCGCCGCGTGCAATGAGGACGTCGGCGAGAAGCGCCCATCCGCCCATGAACTCGGTGATGCGAAGACCGAGACGTCGACGGACCGAGAGCGGGAGGGCGCCGACGAGTCGATCGCCGCGATACGCCACGTGGATCGCGAGCTGGCCATCATTCGCGTAGTGCCGCCACCACTCACGGAGCCAGGTGTGCAGCAGGAACGGGCTCGGGCGTGTCATGGCGAGAACGAGGTCGTCCCAGACATCCGCGAGCTCCGTGAACTCCTCCTCCGACGAGAGCGTCCTGACGCGCACGTCGGCGCCCGGTTGGGCGATGACCGTCATGGAATGAATGCCCGCCACGGCGGATCTCAGCTGGCGAGCCGCGCGGGGTCCTCGATCGGAGGCACTCCGGCCTCGGGCGGCTCGACATGCTCGTGATGGTGGCGGATTGCCTGCAGCAGCTCCGCGACGTGGTGGTCGTGGAGACGGTAGTAGGCGTGCCGACCGACCCGACGGACCGCGACGAGGCGGCCATGACGCAGCAGGCGGAGCTGGTGTGAGGCTGAGCTGGACGCCAGGCCCGTCAGCTCGACGAGCTCTTCGACGGTCTGCTCGCCGCCGAGCATTGCCCAGAGCAGACGGAGGCGGCTCCCAGTCCCGAACGCGCGCATCGAATCCGCCAGTGAGTCCGATTCAGCGGCACTCAGAGGTCGGCCCGCGTCGCGATGCTCGGACCGATGCGGCATGACGGCACCGTAGCAACAGATGCATACCCGTTCATACGTCCGCTACGGTGGCTCGGTGCGGTTGGATCGGATGCGGCGAGTCCTCGTGACGTCCAAGTTTCGGCCTTGGCTCGTGACCCTCACGGCGGGCGCGGCGGCGCTCGCATTGCCGAGCGCTGCGTCGCCGCACGGCCTGCCGGGTTCCGGCGCGGGAGGGGTTCTCGACTATCTGTGGCTCGGGATCCGCCACATGCTTGCCGAGCAGTTCCCACTCCCGTCACTACTTGCTGCCCAGGCAGCGTCTCTTTCGGCGACGAGATGACGAGCGGGGGACATCCTGCGAAGGCGTTCTTCGGCCCCGACGAACCTCTGCCCGGCGGAGGCGATCTCCAGCACGTCATGGGCGACGGCTACATCGTGATCAGCTATCGAAAGACGCTGCCTCTCGCGCGGATCGCAGAACTCGAGGCCTGGACGGACGCTGATTCCCGCGGACTCGTCGTCCTCCCATCGACCGAGCTTACGGACACCGAGGTCCATGTGGCCACCGTCAGGCGAGGCTTGAGCTGCAAAGCGCTGGACGTCGATGAGCTCGCCGAGTTTCGGGAGAGCTGGTTCCGCCAGTACCTCGGCGGCGGATGAGCCCGGACGTGGATTCGGATTCGATGACCGCCGAACGCGAACACGCGCACAGTCATCTTCACGAGGCGGATCACGCCTTGCACGGCCACGGCCATTCCCATGGACTCGTCGACCCGTCGATCGTTCGGTCGCGGGCGGGCATCCGGGCCGTGTCTCTCAGCCTGGCCGTCCTCGCAGCGGCGGCGCTTGCCCAGACGGCGGTCTTCCTGATCACGGACAGCGTCGCGCTTCTCGCCGACCTGATCCATAACTTCGGCGACGCTCTCACGGCGCTTCCGCTCGGCGCGGCGTTCCTCCTCCGTAGCGCACGCGGCGAGAAGCTTGCCGGGCTGTTCGTCGTCTTCGTCATCTTCGTAAGCGCGTGCGTGGCGCTCTGGCAGACGATCGAACGGCTGATCGACCCGCGCGAGCTCTCGCACCTCGGAGCGCTTGCGGCCGCCGGCGTAATCGGCTTCGTCGGAAACGAGATCGCGGCGCAGATCCGCACTCGGGCCGGCCGGCGCCTCGAAAGCCCAGCGCTGGTCGCGGACGGCAACCACGCGCGCGCCGATGGATTCGTCTCGCTCGGCGTCGTGGCGAGCGCTGCGCTGGTCGCGCTTGGCGCCGAGATCGCCGATCCGCTGATCGGCTTGCTGATCACATTGGTGATCCTCAAGATCACCTGGGACTCGTGGCGCACCGTCCGAGGGAGATGAGTCTGACGACGCCCGACGACTCCGCCGTCTGCGCGGCGCTCGCAACCGCAGCAATGCTCAGGCAGCGCGGCGGCTGAGCGCGAGCACCACCGCCGCGAGAGCCACGGCCGCCGCTACTCCCGCCCCCTCGAGGGCGAGCCCACCGCCGGCGTCGATCCGCGCCACCGAGACGAGAACGGCGCCGATCGCGATCGAGCCCGGAGAGAAGCGCGGCGCGCCGAGCCGCGACTCCGCCGGAAGCGGGCCGACTCAGTCGCGTCTCCAGCGACCAGTAGGAGAGCTCCCCTACGGCGAGCAACCCGGCCGCGAAGAGCGGCGAGCGTGCGATCTCGGCGCGAATCTACCTCAGGGGTCAGTGAGAGCGGATGAACTCTTCGACGAGCGCTCGGGCCTGCGCGTCGTACCGCACCAGGTCGACGCCGTGCTGTGCGATCGGAAGCACATGAATGGCCTTGTCGGCCGAGGCCGCGGCGTCGTAGAGCTTCTGCGCGTCCGGCACGAAGTCGGAATCGAGCTGTCCGACCACGTAGAGAGCCGGCACCGTCAGCCGCGATGCCAGCTTCAGCGCGTCGAGCGAGCTGAAAAACGCGGGACCCGAAAGGCTGACGACTCCACTCACGTTCGGCCGGATATTCGCGGCCGCAGCAAGCACGGCGGTGCCGCCCATCGAAGCCCCGACAACGAACACCTTCTGTACGCCGCGCGCGCGGGCCGCTCTCGTCGCCGCGGCCACGTCGGCCGCGAGGCGAAAGGCAGCTCGGCCGCCGCGAGTCTGCGAGTCCCCGTAGCCGCGGAAGTCGAACGCGATCACCAGATAGCCGAGCCGGGCGAGACGCTTCGCGTAACTCGCCCATTGGCAGGCGTCACCGCGCACCTGATGCGCGAGCACGACCGCCTTCCTCCCCTTCCCGAGGCGATACCCGGCCAGCCTGGTTCCGTCCGCAGCCCGAAAGCGAATCTCTGCCGACTTCGGCACGCATGGATGGCGCGCGACCTCGGCCGAGGTCGTCCCCGCGACGCCGAGGGCGGCGAGAGCGATTGCGATGATCAAAGGAAGCCGGACCATGTGCCACGATTTCAGCATGTCGACCCTGACCTGTCAAAAGTGACATGTCACTGAAGTACGCGCTCCTCGCCCAGCTCGCCCGCAACCCGGAGACCGGCTACGGCCTCGCGAAAGCGTTCGCCGGGTCGCTCAACTATGCGTGGTCGGCGAGTCGCAGCCAGATCTATCCCGAGCTGGCGCGGCTGCTCGAGGCGGGTCTGATCCGCCAGACCGAGAGCGGCCCTCGCGGCCGGAAGGTGTACGAGACGACACCGAGCGGGCTGGCTGAGCTCCGCCGGTGGCTGCGCGAGACGGAGCCGGTTCGCTTCGGCCGCAACGAGTGGCTCCTGCGCATCTTCCTCTTGTGGCTCCTGGAGCACGAGGAAGCGGAGGCCTACCTCCGCCGCGAGAAAGGGCTTCTCGAGCTGGAGCTCGAGGAGCTCGAGGCGATCGCCGAGGAAGACGATCCCCAGACGCCGGCCGCGAGGGCAGCCGCACTTGCGCTCGAGCACGGGCTGCGGGGGCTTCACGCGCGCCTGGGCTGGGTGGACTGGGCGCTTGCCGAGGTCGCGAGTTGGCCCCCTGCATCCTCGGAGTCCTAGTCAGAAACGAGCCCGGATCCAGCCGTCGACGAGCTCGCGGACCGGTCTTTCCCGCAGCTGCGGCGCGCCGTGCGCCGCGCCTGGGAAGATCGCGAGCCGCTTGTCCGCCGCCGGCGTGGCGTCGTACAGTTCGCGCGCCTCCACGGCGAAGCGCCCCTCGCCGTCCTCCTCGGCAGCGACGAAGAGGCTGGGCGCCGTCTGGCGCCGCGCAGCCGTGAGCGCGTCGAGTGTCCCGTACGTATGCGTAGCGCCGATCGTGAACACGCCCTGAACAGGCACTCTCAGGGCGCCGGCCGCACCGACCACCGCCGCGCCTCCGAGCGAGGCGCCGCCGAGCACGACGCGCGTGGCACCTCGCGCGCGGACGAGCCGCACCGCGCCGATTACATCGAAGTCGACCCGCCGGTACCGGGAAACCAGGCGCGGCTCGGCCGACGAGCCATGGGCACGGTGGTCGAAGACGAGGACGCGATAACCGGCGGCGCGTAGGGCCCTCGCATACGGGATCCAGGCGCAAAGGTCGCCGGGCGCGCCGCCTCCGCCCTGGTGCGCGAGGACCACGACGTTCGGGCCTGAACCGAGCAGCACCCCGATCAGGCGGACACCGTCCGCAGCTCGGAAGCGCACGATGCCGCGGCGCTCGGCGCGCGTCACGCACGGTTCGAGCAGCCGGAGGGGCCTCGGTCTTCGCGCATCGGCGGACGCCGGTGAGGGCGCGAGCAGGCGGTCACGGAAGAACGCGAGGGTACGGCGGATGATCAGCTTCGTGGTACTTCCCGGCCGGTTGACGTCGAACCCGTGCGGGCCGGAAGGATGGGTCAGAAGCTCGACGGGCGCGCCGATCTGTCGAGCTGAGCCGACGAAGCGGTCGATGGAGTCATTGATCGCCGGGTCGTCATCACCTGCTTGCGCGACGAGCATCGGCGGAATCGACGGACCGCGCAGCCGCAGGAACCCCGCCGCCTCGTACCTTTCGAGCGCCGTGCGATCCACCGAGTAGCGGTCGGCCAGCTCGAGAAAGTCGAGCGGCCCGTAGTAGACGGCGTTGCAGCGGAGAAACGGCTGTGGTTCCCGCATGGCGGCGTGAAGGTGCCAAGGCGCGGTTCCGATCGAGAATCCAAGAGTGCAGAGCCGATTGGAGTCGACCCCGAGAGCGGGGCCACGCGCACGCAGGAACGCAATCGCCGCCGCCACGTCGGCCGATGGCAGTGCCGGAGACCGCAGGAAGCGGTCGGAGCGGATGTCGAACACGGCTGCAGCGAGCCCCGACGCCGCGATCAGCTGGCCCCAACCCGTCTTCTGCCCGGAAAGCCGCCCGGCGCGGGGCGGCGGACCGCCGAGGAGGATGGCTGGGAGGCGGCGCGACCGCGGCATTCCTCGCGGCCGGTAGACGTCCATGCGCAGCGCAGCGCGCCCTAGGCGCCGGTAGGAGATGCCCCGCGTCACCTGCGCCCTGTGCATCCCCGGGATCTGGAGCGCGAGCGCGCTGCCTGCCGTCGGGTTCCGGTAGGCGGCACTCGCGGGCAGCGCGGCCGCCGCAGCGAGCACGACCAGGCAGACGAGCGACCGCCCGATCATGCGGACGCGCGCTGGGCGAGCAGCTCTCGCTCGGCCACCCTCGCCCAGCGAATGACCGCCTTCGCGTACTCGAGGCCGTAGAGCCTGGTGAGCCATGGGTAGATAGCCTCTCGACCTTCGGCGTCGATTGCCTCGATCTCTGCCTTCAATTGCTCGGCCGCCGCCCGATGCTCACGGATTCGCTCGAGGATCGCTTCCGGCTCGACGAGGTCGCCGAAGAACACTCGGACGAGGAGTGTGTTCCGGCTCACGTCGGGCTCGTTCGGGCTCTCGGCGATCCACTCCCGCAGCGCGTCTTCTCCGGCCACCGTCAGCCGGTAGAGCTGCTTGTCGGGCTTGCCGGACTGGACGATCTCGCGACGCGTGACGAGGCCCGCCTCCACGAGACGGGGAAGCGTCGCATAGATCCGGCTCTTCGCCGGCGTCCAGAAATACCCGACGCTGTGGTCGGCGAGCTTCCGCAAGTCGTAACCGGATCGCTCTCCGAACGTCAGCAGTCCGAGCACCGTGTACTCCGTCGGCGTCAGCCTCATGTTCTTGTCAGGACTAGTCTCTACAGGACTATTCTTGCGCAGGAGCCGCACCGCCGCAAGTAGACGTCGGGGTTCGAGGCGGCGGCCGTCGGGCGCTCGCGGCGCTCGCGATGCTCAAACAGCGCGGCGGCTGAGCGCGAGCACCGCCGCCGCGAGAGCCACGGCCGCCGCCACTCCCGCCCCCTCGAGGGCGAGCCCACCGCCGGCGTCGATCCGCGCCACCGAGACGAGAACGGCGCCGATCGCGATCGAGCCCGCGACGAGCCCGGAGAGAAGCGCAGCGCGCCGGGCCGCGACCCCGCCGGACGCGGGCCGACTCAGTCGCGTCTCCAGCGACCAGTAAGAGAGCTCCCCTACGGCGAGCAACCCGGCCGCGAAGAGCGGCGAGCGTGCCGGGTCGCCGCCGTCGGCGAACGACGCAGCTGCAGCCGCGCCGAGCGCCAATAGCGCCCAGGGAAGGACGATCGACCGCCCGCGCCAGAGCCCTGCCGCAAGCACGGCTGTCGCGCTCGCCGACAGGCCCGCAGCCAGCAGCCGAAGCTCGCCGGCCGCCGCTACAGCAGCGACGCCCACGGCGGCTGCGAACGCCACGGCCGCGAGCCCTGTGACTAGCGGCGTGCGAGATGCGCGGCCCGCCTGAATGAGGCCACCTCCCCGATCGCGGACTGGAGCGCCTCGCCCTCTCGCCACTCGACGACCGGCACCCCGAGCGAGTGGAACGCCGTTCGCCTCGCCGCACGGCGCAGCAGCCAGAGCCGTTCCACCAGCGGATCCGACCCATCCGCAGTGTGCGGCGCGAAGGGCACGGGTGAGACCTCGATCACGGCGATGTCGAAGCCGCGCCGGCGGAGGTCGGCGAGCGCGGCCAGTGCCCGCTCGTCGAGGAGCGGCGACACAGCCACGACGAGCGCCTGCGGCGGGAGCGTCCGGCGCGGAACGACGTCGATGTCCTTCCAGGCGTAGCTGAGCAGGATCTCGGCGTCGAGCAGCGCGTCGACGATGCGGTACCGCTGGACGATCCCGGTCGCCGGCGTCAGCCAGTTCAGGATCCCGCCGAAGACCACGAGCCCGACGCGGTCCCGGTGGGCCAGGTACCGCTCGGCGAGCGTCGCGGCCGCGCGCACCGCCAGGTCCAGCGTCCCGGCATCCGCGCGCCGCGCCTCGACGAAGGTGTCGAGGAAGATGACGACGTCGGTGTTCCGCTCCGGGTGCATGTCGTTGACCCAGAGCTCGCCGGAGCGTGCGGTCGCTCGCCAGTTGATTCGCCGGAGCCTGTCGCCGTGGACGAACGGGCGCAGGTCGGCGAATTCGATGCCGTCGGCGCGCTCGCGTGCCACCTGGTTTCCCGCCGACGGCTGGGTCTCGAGGGGGCGGAGCACGGAGCGCAGCCGCTCGGCCGAGGGGTAGACCTTGAGCGGCCGACGGTCGCCGACCTTCTGCTCGTAGACGAAGAGGCCGAGCGCATCGCGGCATCGGATCGCAACCTCACCCAGCTTGTACGCCCCCCAGTGGCCGCACTCGATCTGCCACTCGAGGCCCACAGTTTGCGCAGCGCCGATGCGCACCAGGGCGGGGTTCGGCCCCTCGACGACGCGCGCGCCCTCGGGCAGCACGACCGCTACCTCGGCGTGCGGCACCGCGGTCTCGGCTCGGAGGTCCAGCTCGAGGCCCACCGTGCCGCCCTCGACCGTCCGCTCCGAGCCCACCGTCGACCAGGCGCGGAGCGACGGCTCGCGCGCAAGCGGCAGGCCCAGAGCCGGAACGAGCGCGAAGGGCGCCGCGAGCACCGCCAGCTCCGGCCTGCCGAGGGCGACGGCGGCGAGGAGCCCGAAGACGGCGAGCCCCGCATACGTCGTCAGCTTCGGCGAGGTCGTCCGGATCACGGCGCTGTCTGCGGGACGTCCTCGGCGGCAGGCGTCGGAACCTGCTCGAGGATGTCGCGCACGACCTGCTCCGCCGGGATCCGCTGCACCCAGAGCTCCGGACGGAGCGTGAGGCGGTGTGCCAGCGCCGGAACGGCGACGGCCTTCACGTCGTCGGGCGTCACGAAGTCGCGCCCGTCCATGAGCGCTCGGCCGCGGGCGAGCTTCAGGATCGCGAGGGTCCCGCGAGGGCTCGAGCCGACTTCGATTGCGGCTGCGCTCCGGGTCGCCGCAACCACGTCCACAATGTAGTAGCCAACCGACACGGCGATGTGGACGCCCTCGAGCGCACCCTGGAGCTGGAGCAGCTCCTCGCGATCCACGACCGGGCCGAGCACGACCTCGTCGGTCTCCCGCTCGACGCGCCGCTCGACGATCCGCCACTCCTGGTCGCGATCCGGGTAGCCGACGCTGATCCGGAGCAGGAAGCGGTCGAGCTGGGCCTCGGGCAGCGGATACGTCCCTTCGTACTCGATGGGGTTCTGCGTCGCGAGGACGAGGAACGGGCGGTCGAGCGGGCGTGTCACGCCCTCGCTCGTCACCTGCCGCTCCTGCATCGCCTCGAGCAGTGCAGCCTGGGTCTTGGGCGGGGCGCGGTTGATCTCGTCGGCGAGGAGCAGGTTCGTGAAGATCGGGCCGGGACGGAACTCGAACTCGGTCGTGCGTTGGTCGAAGATCGACGCGCCTGTCACGTCGGACGGCATCAGGTCGGGCGTGAACTGGATCCGCGCGAACTCCATGCTCGTCACCTGCGCGAATGAGCGGGCGATCAGCGTCTTCGCGAGCCCCGGGTAGTCCTCGATCAGGACATGGCCGTCGGCGAGGAGCCCGAGCAAGACGAGCTCCAGCGCATCTCGCTTCCCGACCACGGCGCGCTCGACCTCGCCCAGGATCACGTCGCAGCGCTCGCCGAACTCCTCCGCCACCATCAGTGAATCCTCTCAAGCACGCCCACGACGCGGCCGAGCTCTTCGGTTCCGATCCCGGGCGCGTTCCGGTCTCGCGGCGGCTCCCTGTCGGGCCGCAGCAGCTCCCATGCCTCGTCGCCGAGGACGGAACTCGCACGCCGCTCGTTCTCGAACGAAATTCCACGGCCCGCGAGCCGGTTGCGCGCGATCTCGACGAGCGTCGGCCGGAGGCGGTAGTGGAGGTCGAACGCGGTCTGCATGCCCAGCTGCACCTCGCGCGCGAGCTTGTCCCGCTCCGCGATCCGGACCGGCGGGCGGTGCGTCGCGAGAAGTGCGTCGTCGAACTCCGAGCGCTCGCCCGGCATCCGGCGCCGACGAGTCAGCGTGACGAGCCGGATGACGGCGATGCCGCCCAACACGAGCACGTAGATGTCGAGGATGAGCTCCCGACGCTCGGGAGCGGCGACGAGGGCGACG
>DATFOC010000049.1:0-25759 GCA_035265935.1 Gaiellaceae bacterium | reverse complement strand
GGGCAGGTCACCGTGAACTGCTTCTCACCGGAGGCGGTACCTCCAGCAACGGTGATGATGCTCGAGCCATCGAGGCCGTCCTGGCCATCCTGGCCGGCAGGACCCTGAGGTCCAGCGGGGCCCTGGGGACCAATAGGACCGGCAGGACCAACTGCGCCCGTTGCACCAGTGTCACCCTTGGCACCGTCATCACCCTTGGGGCCGGCTGGACCCATCGGGCCGACCGCTCCGGTGGCACCAGTCGCTCCGGCGTCACCGGTGTCACCCTTCGGGCCTGTGGGACCAGCAGCTCCGGTAGCACCTGTGGCTCCGGCATCGCCGGTGTCACCCTTCGGACCCATCGGACCCATCGGGCCTTCGGGGCCGGCGGGACCCTGAGGCCCGACAGCACCAGTGGCACCCGTTTCACCGGTCTCGCCCTTGGCACCGTTCTCGCCGTTCAGGCCAGCGATGCCCTGGAGGCCCTGAGCACCGGGAGTGCCCATGAGCCCTTGCGGGCCCATCGGACCGACAGGACCAACGGCGCCAGCCGCACCCCTGACGGCACGAGCGTTCTTGCCGTTCTTGCCAGGCTTGCCCCGCTTGCCGACGATGCAGGTCTTGCGGGTTGCGGTGTACGCCTTGACAGCCTTGAGATCCCAGGCCGTGTCCGGCGTTCCGCCCTGTTCAACCCAGACACAGAGGCGGTCCACGTAACGAGTCTGCTCCTTCGACCCGGAAGCCGTGGCTCCCGTGGCGAGGACGAGCACTGCCAACAGGCCGATCAGTAGGGACTTCACCATAAAGTCTCCCCCTTGTCTTATGTACTTCGTTGTCTGGGCGCGGGGCGTTGTTGCCCACTTCCACGTCCCCTTAGGTCGCACAAGGCCGGCGCTGTGGGCGAACCGCCCGGCCTTACGCAGACCGTTGCTCGCGTTCGGGATGAGGAACAGCGCCCGAAGAGTGGGGAAGACTCCACCAAGGAGTAGGTCGTGCTGGCCTAGACGACTAGGCGCGAGCGCCGGTCAACGCGCTCTTAGCGGCTGGCGTCGAGCGCCTCGTTCACGAGGCGATCGGCGAGCTCGTTGTGCTCCCGCCGGACTGCTGTGTACCGCACCGAACCGAGTCGGTCCGCAACGTCAGAGGCCTGCTCGAAGAGCCCGCGCAGCGTGTCGCTCTTGACCCTGTACTCACCGCGCATCTGCTTGACGAGAAGCTCGGAGTCCGAGACGACCTCCAGCTCGTCCACCCCGACCTTCGCCGCCTTCTCGAGGCCGGCGATCAGAGCGCGATACTCGGCGACGTTGTTCGTCGCGGTGCCTATCGCCTCGCCGTGTGCGGCAAGGACGGTGCCGTTCTCCGCCTCGAGCACGTAGCCGTACGCCGCCGGGCCGGGATTGCCACGCGCGCCCCCGTCCGTCCAGAGCGTCGCCTTCACAGCAGCGGGTAGATGTCGAACGCCGGCTCCTCGTAGGGATGCGCGGCGCGCAAGGCGGCGACCACCTCGTCGTGCCGCTCCTCGGGATAGACGGTCTCGAGGCGGAGCTCGGAAACGCGCTGCTCCTTCCCGCGTTCGCCGATCGTCGGCGACGACCGTTCGCCGCCGAGGTACGTGCCCGTTCCGGCCGCGTACCAGGAGCAGTGCTCGTACTCGCCGATCCGCCCGGCGCCAGCGTCGAAGAGCGCCCTCCGCACCTTGTCGAGCGCCTCGCGGGGCACGAAGACGACCAGCTTCCTGTTCACGTTTGGGGTGTACCAGCCGGGGGCAGAGAACCGTCGTGCCGACGCTCGAGGTCATGCCCAGGCCGACGCCCGAGGAGCGGGCCGACACACCAGTGTCCGTCGACGTAGACGAAGCGCTCGCCTCGCTCGCCGATGTGATCGAACAATGGGCCGAGCCGCGAGCCAACTGGGAGTTCGCGCTCCAAGAGGGTCACGAATTCGGCCGCGCGAACAACGTTGAAGGCCGGCTGCTCTTCGTGTCCGGCGAGCAGACCTCGTCGCTCACCTTCCGCCTCGACCAGCTCGACGGCGCCGACGACACGATGGACGCGCTCGTCCTTCGCTTCGACGAGCGCGACGGGATCTGCACGCTCACTCGTTGCACGGCAACCGGGATCGACGTCGAGCTGCACCACATCCTCACCTTCACATAACGAGGAGTCCGTCACGGCCAACGTCGGACGCCGCGAAGTGAGCTCGGGCCGAGATGGCGAGCTCAGCGTCGTCGCAATCTTCGGGGTTGATGTGGACGAGCACGAGCCGCTCGACGCCGGACTCGGCCGCCAGCCGGCCCGCTTCGCCCGCCGCCGTATGGCTGGGGTCGTCGGTCATTTCGCCGGACCAGAACGACTCGTGCAGCAGGATGGATACGCCCCGTGCGAACTCGATGTTCTCGGGGTCGTACGCAGTGTCGGTGCAGTAGGCGAGCCTCCCATCGACCTTGACGGCGATGGTCTTGCCGGGATGCTGAGGCTGAAGGCGGATCTCAATCCTGAAGGGACCCAGCTCGCAGTCGCCCTCGAGCTCGCGGGGCGTGCCGACGACATCGGTGCCGGTGAAGAACGGAGGGCCGACGAGACGCTCGAAGACCTCGTCGGCCGGCAGGCCGGCAAGGAGGCGCGCCGGCATCCAGATCTGGCGCTCCAGGTCGAGACCGGCAAGTGCGACGAGCCCCATCACGTGGTCGAGATGAAAGTGCGAGAGGACGACGTGGAAACGCTCGACGCCCGCGAGCAGCGCGGGCTCGGTGATCAGCCGCCGCGCACCGGTCCCGGCGTCGAGCAGCAGCACGTCCGGCCCTGAGCGGACATACATGCACGCCGTCTCGCGCTCGTCCGTCGGCAGCCAGCCGCCGGTCCCCAGTAGGCGAACTTCCATCTGCTCAGATCTCGCGCTCGGGCGCTGCCTGCGCTCCGGAGTCGCCCGTGTTCGGCGTCCCGCGCGGCTCGATCAGGAGGATGTGCGCCTCTTCATGCGCTACGGGACAATGCTCCACGCCGCGAGGGACGACGAAGAGGTCTCCCTCGCCGAGCTCGACGTCCCCGTCGCGGAGCTTGATCGTGAGCCGCCCCTTGAGGACGAGAAAGAAATCGTCTGTGTCGGGGTGCGAGTGCCAGACGAACTCGCCCTTGATCTTGCCGACCTGGATCTTGTTGTCGTTGTAGTAGCCGACGACCCGAGGCTGGAAATGCTCGTCGAACGTCGAGAGCTTCTGCGCGAGATCGACCGGCTCGTCCAGCGCTACTCGGCCGCGTCGATCTGGGCCTTCTGGAGCCGGCCCGAGTAGTCGACGTAGATCGACTTCCACTCCGTGAAGACGTCCAGCGCCGCCTGCCCGGCCTCGCGGTGGCCGTTGCCGGTGTCCTTCGTCCCGCCGAACGGGAGGTGAACCTCGGCGCCGATGGTGCCGGCGTTGATGTACGTGATCCCGGTGTCCAGGTCACGCATGGCTCGGAACGCCTTGTTCACGTCACGCGTGAAGATCGACGACGAGAGCCCGTACTTGACGCCGTTGGCCGCCCGGATCGCGTCGTCGAACGAGTCGACCGGGATGAGGGCGGTCGTCGGGCCGAAGATCTCCTCCTGGGCGATGCGCATGCCGGGCTCGACGTCACCGAAGATCGTCGGCCGATAGTAGAAGCCTTCGGAGAGCCCGTTCCCCGTCGCCACCTCGCCGCCGGTGAGGAGCTTCGCCCCCTCCTCCTGGCCGATCTCCGTGTATGAGTGGATCTTCTCGAGCGAGCGCTTGTTGATCACCGGGCCGACGTCGGTTTCGTCCTCCCAGCCGTAGCCGAGCCTCAGCCCTTCCGCGGCCGCCACGAGCTTGCCCTGGAGCTCTTCGTAGTTTCCCCGCTGGACGATCACGCGGCTCGCCGCCGTGCACCGCTGGCCCGAGGTGCCGAACGCCGACCAGATGATGCCCTCGACGGCCAGGTCCGGATCGGCGTCGTCCAGGACGATGATCGCGTTCTTTCCCCCGAGCTCGAGGTGAACGTGCTTGAGCCCGTCGGCCGCCGCCTTCAGGACGGCGACGCCGGTTGCGCGCGAGCCGGTGAGCGAGATCACGCGAACATCGGGATGGCGCACGAGCGTCTCACCGACCGTCCCCCCTCCGCCGTGAACGACGTTGAGGACGCCACCCGGCAGCCCGGCCTCGAGCATCAACTCGACGTAGCGCTGACCGAGTGTCGGCGTGTCCGTCGCAGGCTTGAAGACGATCGTGTTTCCGGCGACGAGCGCCGGCAGCGTCTTCCAGGAGGGGATCGCGATCGGGAAGTTCCACGGCGTGATCACGCCGATGACGCCGATCGGCATCCGGACGCTCATCTGGAACTTGTCCCTGAGCTCCGACGGCGTGGTCTGGCCGAATAGGCGCCGTCCCTCGCCGCCCATGTAGTACGCCATGTCGATCGCTTCCTGGACGTCGCCGCGGGCCTCCGCGAGCACCTTCCCCATCTCTCGCGCCATGAGGTGCGCCAGGTCCTCCTTCTGGTCGCGCAGGAGCTCGCCGAAGCGGAAGAGGATCTCGCCCCGCTTCGGCGCCGGGACGAGACGCCAGTCCTCGAACGCCTCCTTCGCGGCGGCCACCGCGCGGTTGACGTCCTCCTCGCCGGAGAGCGGGAAGGTGCCGATCGCGTCGCCGTTCGCGGGTGAGTTCGACTCGAACGTCTGGCCGGAGGCGGCGTCGGTCCACTCGCCTGCGATGTAGTTCTGAAAGGTCTTCGAGCCGAGCAGCGCCATGACGGCGCCTAGGTTACTCGGGTGGGTCGGTGTTGAGGAAGGTTCCGGGAGCCCGCGGACGGCGGCGGTCGCGGACCTCGCGCTTCCCGCCCGCGCTCTTGCCTTTTCGCCGGTCCGGGCCGGTGCGCCGGTCGACGATCACCTCGACGTTCGGGTTGGTCTTGTAGTACTCGGTCAGCTTGTCGAAGAGCTCGTCTGCGAGCTCGGCTGGGATGACGCAGTAGATCATCGTGCTCTGCGTCGCATCTTAGGGACGCGTTCGGCGAACGCTAGAGGGTTAGGCGGAATGGCGCTCGGCGTCGGGGTGCGATGCTCGTTTCCAGGCAACGCAGGGAGCGCCCGTATCGACTGAGATACCGGCGCGACCGAGGACGCCGTCCTGGAGGCGAGCAGCTCGGCCCGGCGGCACAGCCGTTATTTCGCCGAAAACCTCTTACAGGCGCGCGATCTGCGGGACGATCCTGCCGTCAGGCTGGATCCTCGCGTTCCAGGCCTGGAAGGCGCCGTCCAGGTCAGCGAGCTCGTGGCCGCGCGCCTCGAGCTTCACCGGCTGCGCCGACTCCGGCGAGACGCGGTACTGGTACCAGGTGATGTCCCAGGCGATCGTGATCAGGAGCTCCTGGTTCACGCCCGCCAGCGGGAGGATGCTCGCGCGGGGCTCGCCGAGACTCTTGGACACGCCGCCGATCGTGCGGCGGTAGTCGCTCGCGTTGTAGAGGTCGGCGGCCTCGACCGTCTGGAGCTCGGGCTCGCTCAGCCTGCGGAGGATGGGCTCGGACGCGACGGTCTCCTCGGGAGCTGACTGAAGCGGCGCGAAGATCGACTGGAGCAGGCCGCGACGCCGCCGTCGCTGGACGGGAACCGTCGGCGTGGTCGGGCTCCCTTCCTTGCGCCAACCGTACTCATCCGCGATCTCCTGGCACAGCGGGCAGACGTCCACGTACTCGCCCCCGTCGGGGGCATATCTGACCGCACGCTCGCCCTGGAGAAGACTCCGGTCGCAGATGGCGCAGGTGCGGCTCACCGCCTGCCCGGTGATCTGCATAAGCGGCGATCTTAGCCCAGCGCCGAGGGGCTGCGGCCAGCTACGCTGGTGATCTACATGTGTGTTTTACAGGTATGAGGAGACACCGTCATTCGCGGGTGCGGCGGCGGATCGGGCCGGGCGACTTCGAGGTGCGCGCGCGGGTCGAGCGCTTCGCCGAGCCGGCCGTCCTGCTGCTCCTCCGCGAGCGCCCCGTGCACGGCTACGAGCTGCTCGAGCAGCTCCCGGAGCTCACCGGGGAGCGCGTGGACATGGGCAACCTCTACCGGTTCCTCCGTCTGCTCGAGACCGACGGGATCGTCCGCTCGGAATGGGACGACGGTGCGGCCGGCCCGAGCAAGCGGATCTATGAGCTGACGGACGAGGGGCGCGCGCTCCTCGACCAGTGGGCTAGCGCGTTGCGAGATTCGCAAACGCGGCTGGACGGATTCCTCACGAGATACGGAGAGAGGAGGTGAACATGCACGGAAGACGACATCGACACCGCGGCTTTCGCCGCCACCACGGCATCGGCCAGGGTTGGTACGACCGCGAGCGCGTCCTCGAGCGGCTGGAGGAGTACCAGCGCGACCTCGAGCAGGAGCTCGCGGACGTCTCGGATCTGATCAAGCGGCTCCGCGAAAGCGGCGCCGGCGAGACGCAGGAGGCGACCGCCACGGTCTAGGAGGATTGCGGAATGGCGCTCGTCGCCCGGGGTGCGCGGCCCGGCGGCTTAGCAGTCATTTCCGAACCCTCCCCATCGAGGTTTGGCGGGCGGGCTTCGGCCCGCCCCTCAGCCCGTGCGCCTGCTCGTAGTGTTGGCGCGTGAACGGCAGCGACGAACGGACGGCGCTCGCCGCGTTCTTCGCGATGTCGGTGCTAGCCGGCGGAAACGCCGTCGCGATCCGCTACAGCAACCGCGAGCTCGACCCTCTGTGGGGTGCGTGCCTGCGCTTCGCGCTCGCCGCGACGTTCCTCGCAGCGATCATGGCGCTCCTGCGTGTGAGCGTCCCGCGGGGCCGAGCGCTGACCGGCGCGATGCTCTACGGGGCGTTCGGCATCGGCGGCGCGTTCGCGCTCGCCTACTACGGGCTAGTCGAGGTCCACGCCGGCCTCGGGCAGACCGTGCTGGCGCTCGTCCCGCTCGCCACCCTCTTCCTCGTGGTCCTTCAGGGCCAGGAGCGGATTCGCCTCAGCGCGGTGATCGGCGGGCTCCTCTCCCTGGCCGGAATCGCGGTGATCTCCAACGCGACCCTGCGGGACGACGTGTCGGCCCTTTCCCTCCTCGCCCTCGTCGGAAGCGCGCTGTGCTTCGCCGAGGCTGCCGTGCTGGTCCGCCGCTTCCCGCCCGTCCATCCGGTGGCGATGAACGCCGTCGGCATGGGCACGGGCGCAGTGCTGCTGCTGGCAGGCTCAATGCTTGCCCGAGAGACGTTCGAGCTCCCGCGCCAAGCGGAGACATGGCTCGCGCTCGCCTATCTCGTACCGGTCGGGTCTGTCATCGTCTTCGTGCTCTATCTCGTGGTGCTGCGGTACTGGGAAGCATCCCGCGCCGCGTACCAGTTCGTGCTCATCCCCGTCGTCACCGTAGCGCTGTCCACCTGGCTCGACGACGAGCCCCTGGGACTCGGGCTGCTCATCGGCGGACCGCTCGTCCTGATCGGCGTGTACGTCGGCGCGCTGCGGCGCGCCACAGCCCCCTAGGGCTTCAGGCGCCGCTGTCGCCAGCGGTGCACATGCTTGGACTTGTTCGCCGACTTCGGCGTCTTGGGCTCGGGCGGCGGATCGTGCTCCGCCAGCCAGCGCGCCGCTTCGTCGTCCGGAGCGAGCCCGGTCTGCCTCTCCCGCTCGGCGCGCTTCTCCGCACCCCGATGCGTCAGCCGGTGCTTCAGACCTTGACCTCTTCCTTCTCCTTCTCCGCCTCGGCCATGACCTTCTGAGCCACGTGCGTCGGAACCTCCTCGTAGCGCGCGAAGTGCATGTGGTAGTCGCCGCGGCCGCCGGTCATCGAGGTCAGGGACTGGGAGTAGGTCAGCATCTCTGCCATCGGCACCTCGGCCTTGATCGAGGTCATGCCGCTGCCGGTCGGCTCCATGCCGTGGAGCCTGCCGCGCCGTGAATTGAGGTCGCCGTTGACGGCGCCGACGGCATCGTCCGGAACGGTGACGTCGACCTCCATGATCGGCTCGAGCAGCACCGGGTCGGCCTGCGAGTACGCCTCCTTGAACGCCATCGAGCCAGCGATCTTGAAGGCCATCTCGGAGGAGTCGACGTTGTGGTACGTCCCGTCCACCAGCACAACGCGTACGCCCTGGACCGGCGCGCCTGCGAGCTCGCCGTGCACCATCGCCTCCTGGATCCCCTTGTCGACGGCCGGCCGGAAGCCCTGCGGGATCACGCCGCCCACGATCTTGTCCACGAACTCGTAGCCCGTGTGGCTCTCGAGCGGCTCGAGCCTGATGTGGCAGTCGCCGAACTGCCCGCGCCCGCCCGTCTGCTTCTTGTAGCGGCCGTGGCCCTTCGACTCCTTGCGGATCGTCTCGAGGTAGGGCACACGCGGCGGACGAAGATCGACCTCGACGCCGAAGCGCCGGTTCACGCGCTCGACGGCCACCTCGACGTGCATCTGCGAGAGACCGGAGAGCAGCTGCTCGCCGGTCTGCTGGTCCCGACGCATGATCAGCGTCGGGTCCTCCTCGTGCAGGCGCCGGAGGGCGGTACCGAGCTTCTCCTCGTCGCCCTTCGCCTTCGGTGAGATGGCGAAGCTCATCACCGGCTCGGGGAACTCGATCGAGGGCGGCTCCGCGCCAGTCTCCTTGTCGAGTAGGAGGTCGCCGGTGAGGACATCCTTCAGCTTCGCCACCGCCCCGAGGTCGCCGGGGCCGAACTCGTCGGCCTGGTCGTGATCCTTGCCCTGGAGCGTCAGCAGCTGGCCGACCCGCTCCTTGTTGTGGGAGCGGGAGTTGACGAGCGTCGAGTCCGAAGCGACCTTGCCCTCGATTACCCGGAAGACGTTGATGCGGCCCGCGAACGGGTCGGCCACCGTCTTGAAGACGAAGGCGGCGCTCTCGGCGCCGTCAATGTGAACGTCGAAGTCCTTCTTCGCCGGCGACGGGACGCCCTCGACGAGGAGGTCGAGCGTCGCGGTAGTTCCGAGGTTTTTCGTCGCGACGCCGCAGGCGACCGGGAAGATCTCGCCGCGCGTCACTGCGTCCTTGAGCGCGTGCGCAACCTCCTCGTCGGAGAGCTCCTGGCCGTCGAGGTACCGCTCCATCAAGCTCTCGTCGGTCTCGACGACGGAGTCGAGCAGCTGCTCGCGGTACTTCGCGACCTGGTCGGACATCTCCGCGGGGACCTCGCCGGGCGCCGACTCCTTGCCTCCCTCCGGGCTCGTGTACGCCTTCATGTGCAGGAGGTCGACGATCCCGCTGACCTCGTGCTCGACGCCGATCGGGAGGTGCACCGCGACGCAGCGGGTCGAGAACGTGTTCCGCAGCTGCTCAAGGACACGGTAGAAGTCCGCTCGCTCGCGGTCGAGCATGTTCACGAAGAGGACACGGGCCAGGCCCAGCTCATCCGCCCTCGCCCAGACGCGATTGGTCTGAACCTCGACGCCCATGACCGCCGAGACGACGATCAGCGTGCCCTCGACGACCCTCAGCGCCGAGATCGTGTCGCCCTGAAAGCTCGGCTCACCGGGCGTGTCGATCAGGTTGATCTTCCGGCCCTGCCACTCGAGGTGGCAGAGGGCAGCGGAGATCGACATCTGCCGGCGCTGCTCGTCTTCGTCCCAATCGGCGACGGTCGAGCCCTGCTCGATCGATCCGAGCCGGTTGACCGCCCCGGCCTGGAAGAGCATTGCCTCGACGAGCGAGGTTTTCCCCGTCCCACGGTGTCCGGTGACGGCGACGTTGCGGATCTTCCCGGGCTCGACTGCGGCCATGCGTACAGGTCCTCCTCGGAGTCGTTGAGCCCTCGATCTTAACGACGCGGGTTTGGCTCCTCCCCGGTCGCGCGGGCCATGATCTCGTTGACGACAGACGTTTTCGCGTCTGCGTACTGCTGCATGTACTTCCACTCGCGGCCGGCCAGCTCGCGCTTCTTGACGGCGTAGCGCTCGCGGTCGGCGGCATTCCCCCGCAGCCAGTCGCGGAAGAGGAGCATCCGGTCGACCTCCTCGCAGCCTGCGCTGAACACGTGGACGTTGACCTCGGTGTCGGGCCCCTTGAGGAGGCGATGCTCGAACCAGTCGGGCTCCCGAATCCGCAGGCTGTAACCGGCGGCGTCCAGCGCCGGCACGTACGTGGCCTCGTCGGCCGAGTCCGGCACCTCGAGCGCGACGTCGATGAGCGGCTTGGCTGGCAGACCGCGCACTGACGTCGAGCCGACGTGCTCGATTCGGATCACCCGGTCGCCGAGGGCGGCGCGGATCCGTTCCTCCTCACGCTCGTACAGGCGCGGCCAGTCCGAGTCGTAGTCGTGGATCTCGACGGGGCCGGGCAGCGGCCACGGTCCGCCGATCGTCACCTCGGCGAGGTCCCGCTCGTACGCGGCGACGTCGTCCGGGTCGCGCGCGCTCAAACTAGGCTTCTGCTTCGGCGCGGGACGCGCCGGAGAGCCTCGCCTTGAGGCGCAGGATCGCCTTCGTGTGCAGCTGGGAGACCCGCGACTCGGTCACGCCGAGAACCTCGCCGATCTCGCGCAGGGTCAGCTCCTCGTAGTAGTAGAGAGTCACGACGAGCTTCTCCCGCTCGGGCAGCCGGGCGATTGCCTCGCCCAGCGCTTCCTTCAGCTCGGTCGCGCTGAGCGAGGACTCCGGCGAGGGCGCCTCCGTGTCTTCGATCGTGTCGATCAGGGCGACCTGGTCGCCGCCGGAGCCGCCGATCGTCCAGAGCTCGTCGAGCGCCGCGATCGAGGAGCGGGAGATGTCGGTCAGGCTGTCCTCTAGCTCCCCGACGGTGATCCCGACCTGCTGCGCGATCTCCTCGTCCGAGGGCGGCCGGTGGAGCTTCGCCTCGAGGGTCGCGATCGCGCGCTCGATCTCACGCGCGCGGGCCCGGACGGAGCGCGGAACCCAGTCGAGCGACCGCAGCTCGTCGATGATCGCGCCCTTGATCCGCGCAATCGCGTATGTCTCGAACTTGACGTCGCGGTCCGGGTCGTAGCGCTCGATCGCCCCGATCAGTCCGAGGAGCCCGTACGAGACGAGGTCCTCCTCCTCGACGTGCGCGGGGAGCCCGCTGCCGAGCCGGCCGGCCACGTACTTGACGAGAGGCGCGTAGGTGAGGATCAGGCGATCGCGGAGCGCCTTGTCGTCCGGCTTCGCGCGAAACGAGCGCCAGAGGGTCTGGGTGTCGTCGACCTGCGAGCTCACGAGCTAGGGAAGGATACGGCGCTAACGAGCCATCTCCTCACGAGCCCAGCGGAATGTGCGGATCGCAAGCCCCCCCATCCAGAGGGCCAGCACGCCGGCAGCGATGACGACCACCCAGCTTTCGACGCCTGTTCCGGCCCGGTAGGCAGTCGCCGCTATCCCGGCGAAAAAGAGGGTCAGGAAGGCGAAGAAGACGCCCTGTGCGCGGCGCTGAGCTGCCCTGGCCACGCCGCGAGCCTACTCGTCGTCCTCCTCCTCGTCCTCGGCTTCGGGCTCCTCCGATTCGGCGTCCTCGCGGTCCTCGAGCGGCTGGTCGGTCATGCAGGGGATGTGCCCGAAATGGCGCATCTACAATCGAACCTAAGCCCAGGGGCGTAGCTCAATTTGGTAGAGCACCGGTCTCCAAAACCGGGGGTTGCAGGTTCGAGTCCTGTCGCCCCTGTAGGGCGAAAGGGCCGCAAACGCGGCCCTTTCTGTTCTCTCGGGAGGCGACGACGGGGCTAGTTTCTACCGGTTTTTTCTACCGCTTCGGTTCCGGCGAGCAGCTGCTCGAGGCGTTCGGCTTCAGCACGGAACGTCTCGCCGGCCAGGTCAATGTAGAGCTGCGTCGTCGAGTAGTCGGAATGTCCGGCGCGGGCCTGCAGTGCCGCAGGCGGGGTTCCGGCGGCGGCCGCGTTCGTGATCGACGAGTGGCGGCCGTCGTGGAACGGCCGCAGCGGCTTATCGACCCTCGCCCGGGCGAGCGCCGCCTTCAGCGTCGCCGCATACCGCTTGTGGTCGAGCACGCCGCCCGTCTCCAGATGACAGAAGACGCGCTCGCCGTCGCCGGCGAACGCAGTACGGGCGCGGTGCTGGAACACTTCGTCGGCGAGCTTCGGGCCGAGCGCGATCGTCCGCTCCGCCCGCTCCGACTTCGGCGTCTCGGTCCGGCCGTAGACGACCGTCTCCCTGACCTCGAGCCGGGCGCCCTCCGGGTCGGCCAACTGGACGTGGAGCCAGCGCAGGCCGAGGATCTCGCCCCGGCGAAGGCCGGCGTACAGGACGGTCAGGAAGACGACCCGCGCCTGCTCGATCCAGGTCCGATCCGCGCCTTCGGCCTCGTCGGCGAGCTCGACGAATGCGCGGTCGATGCGGCCGACCTCGGCCGGCGACAGGATCGTCCACCGCCGCCGCGGCTCCCGCGGCCGCTCCACGAGCGCGACCGGGTTCGCGACGACGAGGCCGCGGCGAAGCGCCGTCTTGAACAGCGCCGAGAGCACGTTCAGGTGCCGGTTGATCGTGCGTGGCTGCAGGCCGGCCCTGCTCTTGTGGGCCATGTAGCGCTCCAGCTGGTCCACGTCGAGGTTCGCCAGCTTCAGCGGGCCGAGCGCCGGGTTCAGGTGCTGTTCGACGATCGCCCGGTAGCCCTTCTGCGTCGAGCGTTTCAGTCCCCTGGCCTCGGCGTGCTCATCGACCCAGCGCTCGGCGAACGCCCCGAACGTGAGCGCCGGCGGGCGGCAGTAGCGGTGTCGATCGACGCGGATCGTGTGCCGGTGAGACGCGGATCGTGTGCCGGTGATGCTCTCGGAGTGGGTAGACCGGATTGAGCATAACCGGGTAGTCGCCGGGGGTCTGCTAATCGCGGCGTTGTCTGGGCACCCTTGTGAAGAGGGGCCGGAGGCCGAATCAGCTTCGTTTGGACTGATCATGTCGCGATAGCGGCCGGCCTCTCTCTCAACGTGGCATTCGATCACTCGCACGTAAAACACGATCGCGGCGCCGCTATCAGAGCGATTGCGCGTGAGGCCCGGGTCGACTACGGCGAACGCAGCGTGTAGGACTGCCGCGGAACGGGCGGCTATCGAGTCCCACCTCCAACCTCAGACCCGGCGCTGGTCGTTGAGGACCTGACCGGATCGGCCACTAGCACCGCCAGCTGAGATTCCCTAGGTTCGTCGAGGGCCGGTTATGGGAAGCGTCCTAGGCGTTCGGCTCGCCACCCGGCCCAAAGCAGCTACTCGTCAGTAATGCGCTCTCCCGTTTCCTCGATCGTGACGAGTTTCGAGGCTGCCCCCGCAGTGAACGCTGTCGGGAAGATCTGCGCGGCGTTCTAAGGAGCGGTTTGCCTTGTCCCGGCCTCTTGTGTGGGGACGTGCACGCCTCGTATCCTCCGGTGTGCGATGTCCGATTCCTCTGCGCGTCAGTTTGTCTTCGCCTACGCGATCCTCCTGGCGTTGGTAGACCTCTCGGTGTTGCTGCCGGGCAACCCCTACACGAGCGTCCGAGGCTTCGTCGTTTCCGTCGGAATCCAGGCGCTCGTCGCCTGGCGGCTCTGGCACCGCTCGTCGCTTGCGTGGCTCGTCGCAATGCTCTTTGCAGCGGGAACGGTTGTGTCGCTCGTTCTGATGCAGCCGCCGCTGGATGCCGGCGTCATCCTCATGTTCGTGTTCTCGGTCGTCCAGGTGTTGATCCTCTGGGTGTACGCACTCAGCGGACCGAGGCCCCTTTCTGGCCCTGTAGGCACTCCAGCCGAGGCCCTGCGTCAGTAGATACGCTCGCCTCGCCGTTCGGTCTCAGCCGGAGACGGAAGGGAGACCGAATGCCGATCATCACCTGCAAGCTCGAGCATCCGGACGGGACGCCCGTCGACCGGACGCGACCGGCCGTGGCGCGAAGTGCGGAAGAGGCCTGGCGCGAACAGGCCTCTTCCGCTTGCGCTCTATCGGGTGCGCCTCCGGCTAGTCGCTGTTGATTTCGGCGATCGTGGTCGCGATCCACGTCGAGACGCTCTCAACGTCGACGCGGGTGTAGTACCCCATCGAGGCGCACACCCAGCTCTGCCCGAAGGACACGACGGCGACGAGGTACCCGTTGGCGAAGACGGGCCCGCCCGAGTCACCGAAGCAGGTCTCGGTGTCGAATTGGCGACCCGAGAGTTTGAGGAACAAATCGCTGGTGACGTCCTGGCCAGGAATCGCCTGGAAGGTCCCGAACTTCCGCGTGCCGCCGTTCGGCCCCAGTGCCGTGTTCGCGTTCGCGAACCCCTCGACGCCGTATCCCACGATCGTGAAGAGTTGCGTCTTCAGGTCGAGGGTATCGACGTAGTCCAATGGAGCCAATTCGGCCGGCGCGACACTCGATGCGGTCGCCAGCTCCACAAGCCCGACGTCCGTCGTGCACTGGCCGAACAAGCCACACTTCGAGTTGCCGCGCAGCTCATCGACGTAGTCGGGGTGAGTGAAGAACTCGATCGCGTCGTAGAACGACGAGGACGCCGTCGGTGACGGATCGAGCGTGAAGACGACGTTCAGTGGGTTCGTGGCACGTGTTTCTAACTCCTCGAAGAAAACGGTGCAGTGGCCGGCGGTGAGCACGACGTTCGGCTCGATCAGCGTTCCGCTGCAGACCTCGAAAAATGTGCCGTTGATAACCACGCCGAACGCGCCGACGTTCGTGTACTGCGAGGTGCCAGTCGGCGAGCCGCCGATCAGCGGGCTCGCTGATCCAGCTAGCGCGAGAGCCGCGATCGCAGTGGCCGCAAATGCGACAAGACGTCTCAAGATAACCCTCCCCTGCTCGAGAAATACGGACGAGAATCCTATATCCGCACGACGAAAACCGCGTCGAGTCTCGTGAGTGCTGGCACGACCTTCAACGATATGACGAATGACCAATCATCTCCACACCCGGCCGAATTTGCAGTACGGGTGGCCGCTGCCCAAGGTCGCCGCTCTACGCGATAGGCTCAGTTCGGCGTCCCGTTCCCAGCCTCCGGTCCCTCATGTGACAAATCGCACTGTCGCGTTCCCCATACAGATCGCGACAGTTAGCCGGGGCCGAACCCCGTACTAGTCCGGATGAAGGCGAGTTGGGCTAGGCCGTCGAGCAGATAGACGGGCCGGATCCTTCGCGTTAGCCCGTACCTCAGATCGATCGCAGCGAAGCCTGCCGCGGCCGCGAGGCCCAGCAGCTTCGCCTCGGGCGACGGGGTCTTGCTTCGGCTTGCTAGGCAAAGGCTTAGGCCGACAGCGGCCGTGACCAAGCCGACCGTCTCAGCAAGCCAGAAGTCATGCTTCCTTCCGGACACCGCCTCGAAGCTGCGTCGGTGCAACACCGGCCAGACGCCCGTCGCGAGGTAGTAGACCCCCTGAACGAGATGTGTCTTCTGCGTCCTCTCCGGCGTTGGCACGTTCCGCGGCGGCCCAGTTACTTGCGGTCCGGATAGGGATCGTCCCGGCTATCGCCGCCCGAGACCGTCGTGTATTCGCCGTTGCTGCACTGCGGGCATGGCGGCAGGTGCTGGGTTGATCCGACGTCGATCTGGTAGCCGCAGTTCGTGCACACGTAGGCTCCGCTCGAAACGTCGCTGCCGGCGGGTACTGGCTCAGCCATGTGGCTCCTCGTCGGTTGCTGGCTGATACGCCCCTTCCCGCCCTGGTGCGCGCGCGAAACGCGGTTCGACCGCCAGCTGCTTCAACACGCCGAGCTGGCGGCGTTGAACGGCCCGGTTCTCGTGCTCTGCCGCCGGTGGACCACAGCCACCGCAGCGCAGATGCGTTCAAGGAAACGCTACAGCGACGCGCTGGCCCAGGTACGGCGTTACGTCCGGCTTCGACCGCGTCCCCGGCTTACGGAATGACCAGTGCCAGCCTTTGCAATGCCGCTCACGATGTACGCAGCACCAATGACTGTCACCAGTGTCC
The DNA here is from genome assembly GCA_035265935.1 of Gaiellaceae bacterium. Taxonomy (GTDB): domain Bacteria; phylum Actinomycetota; class Thermoleophilia; order Gaiellales; family Gaiellaceae; genus JACDAN01. The sequence goes on along the minus strand of DATFOC010000049.1, from coordinate 9,957 downwards.
TAATGTCGTTCAGCGAATCAGAGATCGCAGCCGCGATGAGGATGGCGACCGTCAGCACCACCATGGCCGCGAACTCCGTCGTAAGCGGCGCCCACTGTGCACGGCGAGCGTCTCAGAGCGCCAGCCAAACCTCCTAGTGAGAAGATCCGCGACAAGCCGAGAAAACTGCGATTTCGGAGATGTGACGGTGCTCCTCTATGACAGCCCTGTGTCGGGCAACTGTTACAAGGTGCGGCTGCTTCTTGCCCACCTCGACATCCCGTACGACCGCCGAACGGTGGACGTCGTCGACCGCTCCGATCGCCCCGGGATCCTCGGCGGCCTCAACCCAGCGCTGCGCGTTCCGACGCTCGTCCTCAGCGATGGACGCCCCCTCGCCGAGTCGAACGCGATCCTCTGGTACTTCGGCGAAGGTACGCAGTTCGTCCCCGAGGCTAGATACGACCGCGCGAAGGTTTTGCAGTGGATGTTCTTCGAGCAGTACGAACACGAACCCGCGCTCGCTGTCGTTCGGTTCTGGGTCGCTTACTCCGGGCGGCCTGAAGCATTCGCCGATCGACTCGATGAGCGCCGCGCCGCCGGCTACAGGGCGCTCGACGCGATGCAACGGCACCTCGAGAACAATGCTTTCCTTGCCGGTGACGCGTACTCGATCGCCGACATCGCGCTGTATGCGTACACGCATGTCGCCCACGAGGGCGGCTTCGAGCTCGAGGATTACCCTGCAATCACCCAGTGGCTTGAGCGGGTCGCAGCTCAGCCCGGCCACATCACGATCGACGCCTAGCGCCGCGCGGCGTCCGCATCCGGGTGAGGCTGGTCGCTCCGGACAGCGGTGCCCATCGGCTTCGGACCTTAAGGACGGGGAGCGTTTTCACTGGCTCGACTACGCCTGAGGGCCGACCCAGATACGGAGGCTCGAATATAGCGGCAGACGTTACGGAGCTTGCCGGCCTTCCACTCGGGCTAGCAGCTAAGCAAGCTCGAGGTGGTTTAGACGGCGCTTCCGTCGCGAACGATGGTGATCTCGCGCGTCGTCTGGTCAACCGTCGCGTGCAGCCTCCCTCGGGCGTTGAGTTCCTCGTAAACCCCTGTCCCGGCCACCTGTTCCCACGCCCCCTCGACGATCGCACGCGGCACCGCGGGCAGCGGAAACGGTCGAAGCCATGTGCGGCTTTCGAGCGTGAGCGTCCCATCCACGCTCGTGAGGACGTGTGTCGCTTTGACAAGTGCCTTCTCGCGGCTGTGCTCTACGACGACCGACGTTGCCGTCGCGATTCCGGCGTCATTGATCGCGCCCGCAGCAACCCACGTCCCAGCCTGCCTCCCCGGCGCAATGGCGTGCATTCGCTGTGAGATCAGTACGCGCCGATCCTCTGCTCGCTCGCTAGCTCGCGGGGCGTCCGGCGGGCCGACTGCAGTCATCTCTCCTCCTCAACGGTTTGCGGTTGGCCGGCGTTTTCGCGTAACGCGGGCGCGAGCGCTGAGCTAGTCAGCACCTAAACGGTGTGCGGCCGTTTGCGGGCGATCGCCCACCTAAGCTAAATACCCCGCTCGCCCATCGGTGAGCCCGATGCGATCGAAGCAGCGGCTTGTGATCGCTTCGGCTGCGTTTCGGCGCCGGTTCTTGCCACGCGATAGGCTCGCGGCGCCTTGGTCCCAGCCGGAGACGGAAGGGAGACCGAATGGCGTTCACCCTACAAGCTCGAGCACGAGGACCGGGACAACCGCCGACCCGCGGACGTTTCGCAGCCTCCCGCGAACCTCATGGAACGCCGGCGACACGATCCCACTCGGCAGCGAACGATCTCTCCGATTTCTCGGGAGCCGCCTCGAAGAGAACTTGGACAGTGACCCTATGCCGGTGCTTGTGGTCGAGCCCGGCTACTAGGCTCGAGGGGCGGGCGGCGGACGAGGCTGTTAGCCGGTAACCAATCCGGTGGGAAGCGAGCGGCCGCCCGCTTTTCCCTGCGTGCAGGCGCAAGGTGTCGCAGCGGGCCGGCTGCACGCTTTGAGAGCTGACTGGGTCGCGGAGCTCAGCGCTTGCGCCGCCGTGCGCGGCGCAGAGCGTCGAGCCGGCGCCGCGCCTGCTTCGTCGGGCGCGCGCCGAGGTCGGCTCCGAGCGGGCGGGCGAGCCTGCGCTCGAGCGCGTGCTGCTCGCGCGCGGCGCGCGACTCGGGCGTCTCGGCGAACATCGTCGCCGCCACGCTCGCGGGCCCGCGGCGCTCGGCGACCTCGACCACGGCCACCGTCCAGCGCGCCGTCCCAATCGTCAGCTCGACCGTGTCCCCAGCGCGGACGAACTTCGACGGCTTCACGCGCTCGCCATTGACATGTACCCGCCCCCCGAGGACGGCCTCGGTCGCCGCACCGCGCGTCTTGAAGAAGCGCGCCGCCCAGAGCCACCTGTCGGTCCGCACCTGGTTCACGACCGCCATGATCGCAGCCGCGGGATCGGCGCTCGACGCGCACGGTTTGGCAGCTCTTCCGCGCTAGCTGCCCCTCGTCGGATAGACGGGCGGGAAGACGAGCTCGCGCCAATTCCCGGGAGGCCGCGGAACGTCGGCGGGTCGGCCGCTGTGCCGTCCGCCGGCTCGAGCCTGAAGGTGAATGTTCCATTTGGTCCTGCCATCTATCGATTGAGACCGAACTGGTTCGCTGAGCGTGTCTTAGGCCTCGGAGGAACGGAGGCCCCCGCTAAGCGGGGGCCTCATGCCTACTTCTTGCCCTGCCCGGGCGGAGTCCCGCCGTGGCCAGGCGCGTTTCCAGAATTCCCGGGTGGATTCGCTGTCTGACCGGGCGGGGTGCCGCCGTGACCTGGCGCTGTGCCGCTGTGACCAGGGGCCGTGCCGCTGTGACCTGGGGCCGTGCCGCTGTAACCAGGGGCCGTGCCGCTGGGCGCGGGCGGATTGCTGCCGTGCGCAGGTGGCGTCCCGGAGCTGCCCGGCGCGCTCGTATCGTGGCGAGGCGCGTTGGCGCTGCGGCCTGGCGCCGTTCCCGAGTGGCCAGCTGCGCTTCCAGCGTGCCCCTGCGAGCTCTTAGCTCGGCCTGGGGCGGTTCCGCTGTGACCGCGTGAACTTCCAGCGGGCACCTTTGCCTTCTCGCCCTTCTTGCCGCGCTGTCCGCTCTTTCCATGCGACGCCGCCCGATTGACCGTCGAAACAGCCGCGCATGGACCGATCGTGTCTCCGTGGCCCTGATGGGCCGCAAGCGCATTGCCCGAAACGGTGATCGTCACGAACGGGTGCTTCTGCGAATGCGTGTGGTGACAGATCGTTACCTTCTCGGCGTACTGGGCGGCTGCCGCGGGAGGACCTGGTGATGAGACCGCGGCGGCAATCGAAGCAACTGCGCCGACCGCGAGGGCCGCGACAAGTACCGCTCTCAGCCGTCGCCTCCCCGTCCATGCGCTGACGCGTGGTGCGGACGCTGCTGCGTGCTCGCCCGGCGACCCGCGGAGACGGCCAGCCAGTTCCGGGTCCACGAGCACGAGTTCGGGACTGACCGGCTCGACACCGTCGGGCCTTTCCCCCCTCGTCGTCAATGCCTCACCCCCTATAGATGTGGGCCGCAGACGATAGATTCAGGACTGTAACCGCTCACCACTTTCGCCTTGAGAGTCTTAGGGCACCCCTTACAAACGCTTAACTGCTCCTGGGTACGGGCGAAAAGGGGCGGCCAGCTCCCAGAGAGAGCCCGCTGACGCATACGCGGGCCCTCGCCCGGGAAACACCGACAAGTGGCCCACCTAGACGGACTATGGAACGTGATCCGAACTGGCGGCGCGCTCCCGCCGCTTCTGACCGTTCGCAAGGAGATCGACGGCGCGCGAGGCGTGACGCGCGTCGGACCGCTCCCCGGCGTTCCCTTCGAAGTGGACGGCCTGAACCTTCGCTACCGCTCGCCCTTCTCAGCGTTCGTGGACGAGCTGGAGCTGGCGGGCGGCGGCTTTCATGGCCGCGCGACGTTTCGTGGACATGAGTTCGGTCGATTCATGCTGCGACGGATCACCGCAGCGCGGTAAAAGGCGGTTCACCATCGGCGGGACGTCCGCCGCCGGCGAGACGCCGTCGCGCGATTACACGCCCGATGCTCCGGCCCCGTGTACACGGTCCGGTCGTGATCGTCGTGGCCCAGATCCCACGGCTCCCCCGGATCGACCGGCAACCCGCACCGCCAACACGACGCCAAGCCCGCCTCCACAATCGCCGCAAATCTCCGGCGCAACGCCTGATGCCGCCCGCCATAGCCGCGAGAAGCCGTCTTAGCCTTCACGCTTCGCGCGCATCCGCGCCAGAACGTTCTCGCGATTGGCCTGGTAGTAGCGACGCGACTTCTCTCGCTCGCCTTCAGGATCGGCCGCATACTTCAACCGGTCGCGGAAGCGGTAGCGGCACTTGTCCGAGCAAAACTTCCGATGCTGGCGGCCTCTACCGAGTTCTACGCCACATTCCGTACGTGTCCGTCAAAGGTTTACTCTCCCCGCTTCCGAGGGGGAAAAGCTGACTGCGGCGGAGTCAGGGCTGCCTCGTCTAAAAAAACGCGCGAGCTCGAGCGTCGCGTTTTTTCGCGCTGCTCGCCACTCAGCGAACCACGCCGACGGCATGCGCCGGAGCGGGCCGCGACACGCGCCGTCATGCAGCCTCCCCGCGGGTCGAATACAGCCACTCGGGGAGCTCGCGCTCGTCGACGCCGAACGCGGTTCGGGCTCGTCGCGCTGCGGCTGGCGCGAGCGTTCTGAGCCCCGAGCCGCGCTCGTCTCGCCAGACCTGCTCGTTCGGTCGCTTATCGGACTGCTCGCCGCCGCGCCAGCTACTCTCGCCCTCACCACGACAACGGAGGGGTCACCTTGACCAGAAAGCTTCCTGTCTTGTGCCCCGCTTACGTCATCGCTGGCGCAAAGCGATAGCGTTTTAGGCCCGCTCCGGCGGGCCTTTCTTTGGGCCGGACTTAGGCTGTCGCGACCGACCGGCTCACGATCGACCTGACAGTGGCGCGCGACTTCCTCGACGAATGTCGCCCGCGGCATCACCTTGCGCTCAAGCTGTTCGCACTCGCGCGGCGCGGCGACGTCGAGCTCGTGAGCACGCCTCAGGGTTACCGGCTAGACGTACAAGGCGACCTCGCCGAGCAGCTCCGCGCAGTGTTTAGGGACGAGGGCGTTTTAGAAGCCCGCCAGCTCGCCTACCCCTCCGAGGCGACGTTCCCGGGTCCCGACCTGTTGCCGGGCGCGTTCGTCCCGGGTCTCCGCGAAGCGTGGGACGACGTCGTCGCCAGCCTGGAAGTCTCACGAGGGGAAACCGCCTGGCCCGGAGGACCGCGTGCATGTCGAGACGCATCTGCTCGAGAAGCGCGACGTCTTCGTCACTGACGACGGGCCGCTTCTCGCGATGTGCCGCCGGGCTCCGGGAGGACCACGATTTCGAGATCGAAGCGATGGGCCTCAAGGATTACCTCGAGCGGAGCGGCAGCGTCGCGTAGCTGCCGAGAGCCGGGCAATCGGGGCGGCCGGATGCGGAGGGGTCGAGGAGCTTCCGGATCCCCCGTGCCGATGATCTGCGGTCGGTGAGAGCACAACTTCTGCAGTGACCCGGTTCGAGGAGCAAGCAGCGGTTAGCGGGCGGACCAAACCGATGATCAGGCGCGCCACGGTCCGGCTGATCGCGGCGCTACGTCGCGTCGCCGGAAGCGGAGGCGACGTTGCCTTCACGGTGGCCGTCGGAGCCGGATATGCCGTTCCTTTCGCCGTTGCGTTCCTCGTCGAACGCGGCTTTAGGGACGACGCTGTAGCCGGATCAGCGTCTCGGTCGTCGCAGGTTCTCGGGTTCGCGTTCTACGCCGCCGTCTTCGTCTGTGTCACGGTGCTTTACGGCTGTGAGTGGCTCCGGCGAGCATTGCCAGCAAGATCCTGCTTGTCACTCGGTCGGGATCTTCGTCGTTGCGGACTGCGAGGTCTAGCGGCCGTCCGTCTAGTACCTGGCCGGAACTGCCATGTAGCCGCGCCGGTGTTGGCGTCCTAGGCTCGAGCGGGGCGTGGGAAGGGCCGCCTCTCAGCTGATCTGGGCTGATCGGAGACGCCCCGAACCGCGTGACCATGCCTTTCCTGACTCCATCGATCAGCCTCGATCCCTCTCCAAAACCAGGGTTGCAGGGTTCAAGTCCTGTTCGCCCCTGTAGGGCAAAGGCCCCGGAAACGGGCCTTCTGTTTTCCACATCGAAGACGCCCACGGCGCCAGGAGGGCGAAAAATAGCAACGCCGTGCAACACCGGCGCTGAGCGAGCCCGCGTAACCAATCGGCCGGGTGCCCCGTTTCGTCGGTGGGGCGAGGTGCTTCGAAGCTGGCAGCTGCGGCTTCTGCGGTGCCTGCGGCTTCTGCGGAGTACGTCGCCCCTACCTGTGGCGCCTGGCATGCAGGTTCGGAGTGGCCGCCCCCGACGATGCCGACCAGCCTCCGGCGCTGGTCGTTGAGGACCTGCCCGGTTCCGCCACCAGCGCGGCTGAGGCTCAGTAGGCCCACGAGGGCCTGGAGGCGCGGCAAGCGCCGGGGCGTTCGGATCGTCACCCGGCCCTCTAGTCGTTGGAACGCACTCTTGGCGGAACCGGTCAACGTCGACCCACTCCCCCGTTCGATTCACCTGAGCGGAGATCGCGTCGATTCAATCTCCGTAGCGTAGAACGCAAAGCCCCCTCGTTTGGGCGGTTGACCAGGCGCCTTTACCGTCCTAGTCTCGGCGTCTTGCGGCGACGAACGCGCGTCACGATTGGACGCGCGTTCTAGAAAGGAGTGACACTATGGTGAGGACGAAGTCCTTGCTTGCGGCTGCAGCTTGTGCAGCCGCGGTTGCGGCTCTCGGTGCCGGACCGGCTCTGGCCGGCGAGGTGACCGGAAGCGGCAAGAACGTTGATCAAAATCAGGGAAGGTCGTGGTGCTCCTTCTCGGGACTGAATGACCAGATAGACGGTCCCGTGGGTACCCAAGCGCAGTCTTACGGGCAGGAGCTCAAGCTGGGTCTCGTCGATCCGCACGTGGCGAATCCGGGCTTCTTCTGCAACCCGAACAGAACACCTCTTCCTCCCAACCCGAACCGAAGATAACCGAAGTCTGGTTGGCCCCGGCACTAGTGTCGGGGCCACCATTCATTCCCGGAGGGTCGTAGTGGCCGAGCGGCTGGCGTCGTAGCTCAGACCGTGGCCGCGCCGGCCGGGCGACCTACCGGACGTCGGCTTCGAGCCTGTGCTCGAGCTCACGGAGCCGCCGACCTAGTGGCATCTTCGAGACCCTGTCGGTATGCAAGGTGTCGAGCGCACAGGCCAGGAAGCATGCCGCGCCCAGCGATGTGTTCCAGTTGGCCGCCGCCTGGTCGAGCATCGACCCGGTCGACGGAACGACGTAGCCGGCGACAGCCGAGATTCCGAAGAAGATGCAGCCGAGCAGGTTGACTGCCGGCTTCCACCATCCCGCGCCCCCGCGTACCGGCAACCAACCATGACGCGACGAGGCGCGGTAGGCGATCGCGCCTGAGATGAGGAAGCAGATCGACCCGCGCCAATCGGGTCGCCAGACGAGCTTGTCGTACTCGGGGCTCGTCAAGGCGTTGTGCATCGCTTGGTACGTCGTGAGGTTGAAGAACAGCGTGCCGGCGGATTGGATGATGGCGGCCCACCATGCCGCGCGTCCGCCACCGGGGGAGTGCCGTTCGGACCAGGCCAGCCAGCTTTGTAGCCCTCCGCCGGCCGTGAACAGGATCGAGCCGATAAAGAATGTGATGGCGTCAGCCGACTCGCCGACCAGCTGCACGTAGCCGGGGAACGGGCCAATGAGGAAGCACGTCGACCCAAGAGCGAAAAAGAGGGCCATCCAACGCTCGCGACTCATGACGCGACGTTCGCTCTACCCGATCCGCCGTAGGGTCTCGCCGGGTTTTCTCGTCCTCGGCCGCCGTTGCCCAATCCGACAGCATCGTAGACTCCAGGCAGATGCTGTTTCGAAGTACTGTCGCCTTCGTAGCGCGAAAGCCCCGCAAACGCAGGGCTTTCTGTTCGCCTCGCTCGTCGTCGACCCGGTTGTAGGTTCGAGCACGTCGCCCCTTGCTGGGCGAAATTAGGCGAAAGGAACGGCTTGGTGCAGGCCGACGAGATTACCGTCCGCGGCCCTGAGCACACCGAGACGCCCACCCGGGACGTCGACGATTCCAGTCGTCGGGTCACCGTTCGTGACCTCGGCCGTGCCGATCTCGGCGAGCGAACCGTCTGCGATCTCGCCCAACGGGACCGCGCCGGCCGCAACGAGCGCTCGGTGCGCCTCCTCGATCTTTTCGACCTCCCAGAAGACGAGCGGATGATCGACCCACGGCGCCGAGGTCAGGCCAACCTCCGCGCCGGCGCCGGTGAACACGGCGAAGTCCTCGCCCACGAACGCCGGCTCTTGCCCGAGAACCGCCGTCCAAGCTTCGACGCTCGTCGCAAGGTCCCGGGCCGGGAAGACCACATTCTTGAAGCCGAGCAGCTGACCCATCCGGCCCGATGATGCCACTGCCAAGTCAGGCCGGGGCGGGCTGCTTGTCGCGGCGGAAGAGCAGGTTCTTGGCAGCGCCGAAGCCGAACGCCCACACCATCACGATGACGCCGAGGACGACGTTCCAGATCGTGAGGATGGCGTCCTGGGTGATCGAGAAGGCGGCGATGTCTTCAGCCGATGCGTGGCTTCGCAACGTGGCCACGTCCAGCGCCTGGGTCTGGCCCACACCCCCGGGCGTGATCGCAAACAAGCCGGACAGCATGTGTGAGGCAGCGACCATGAAGACGGTGAAGGGCGTGACCGGGATCGCGAACGCGGCCATGAAGACGACGTTCACACCGATGCGGCAGCAGTAGGAAAGGCCACACGGAAGCGCGACCTCCCTCGCATAGCGGCGCCAGTCGCGCAGAATGGCCCCCACCGGCCTTGATCTGGTGCCAGGTCTTCTCCAGCCGAGGTTTCAGCCTCGGCCAGAGTAGGCGCAGGGCGACGAGGAAGGCCACCATGACCACCGCTATCAGGACTGGGTGCTCGGCGAATAAGCCGCCTGTCTCGTCCGACGGCGACCCCTTCGAGACCGTGCGTGGACGGAAGATCAAAGCCAGGATCACCATCACGACGCTCACGCCGGTGAAGAAGAGCGATTGGACGACCGTCGCCGACGTGACCCCGGCAACCGATGATCCGCGGATGCTCGTTCGGAAGATGCCGATCATGGCCGCGGTTCCGGCCTGCGCCGGAGTGAACGCATTGATCGCAGTGCCGCCCTGGGAGGCGCCCCACGAAGTCTTGAAAGAGAGGCCCGAGTGCGGGTAGGCAGCCCGAAGGATGTTCCGCCAGCCCACGGCGATCAGTGCCGACTCCGCCGTCTTGAGCGCGAGCACGAGCCAGTAGACCGAGACGTCGCCGATCCGCCCGAAAACGCCGGCGGTCCAGTCCCACAGCTGGTCGAGCACGCCTCCAGTCTGAAGTGGTCGGCCGCGCGCGCGAGAGAGCGCCTCTGACGTGCGCTAGGACGACATCTCCATTTCCATGGATGGTGACTGCCCGGGCTCGGTCAGCATCGGAACCGTCGAAGGCGAGACTCCGACCCAGAGGCCAAGGAGGATCAGGCCGATGCCTACGACACGCGTCAGCCGCGGTCCGTCCGGGACGACCTTCTCGACGAAGATCACGGCGGCGATCACCAACATCCAGAACACGCTCATCACGCCGAGCGCGAACAGAACGGCCATCAGATCCAGGCAACAGCCGACGCAGTCCAGGCCGTTCTCCACGCCGGCCCCGAGGGCGCCACGCGCGCCCCGATCATGTGGGCTGCGGCACCGGCGCAGCAGTTGCTTCTTCAGCGGCGTCAGTTCGTAGATGCCGGCCAGAACGATCACTGCACCCGCGGCGTACGGCCCGTCCTGGTCCCAGGCGAGCCGGCCGAGGTCGA
>DATFOC010000048.1:0-4241 GCA_035265935.1 Gaiellaceae bacterium | reverse complement strand
GGGGTTCAACAGGAAAGGTCCGGTCGCCTTGAGCGTGGAGAGGGGCAGCGGCAGGACGCCGCGAAACACGCCCGGGTCGATGGCAACCGTGGCTGCCGAGAGCCCACGGCCGGCGAGCATCTGGGCGAACAATCCGCCGGTGGAGTGCCCCATCACGGCGGGCTTCTTTTCGAGCTTGCCGATCACGTCGGCCGTGTGGTCGGCAACCTGCTCCAGCGTCTTCTTGGCGAGGACGTCCGGGTTCGCCCGCGCCTCTTCAACCGTTTCCGGATCGTCTGGCCAGTCGGGCGTCAGCGGCGCGTAACCGGCCTGCTTGAAGAAGCCCGCCCAGTTGGCCCAGCTGCTCGGCAGCAGCCAGAGGCCGTGGATGAAGACGACCGGAGTGGTGCCGGAGGCGTTTGCCGCCTCAATTTCCCTGCTCTCCCGCTCCGAAATGGACGTCATGCCAAACTCCTCTCGGTCGCAGTAGAAGGTGATCCGACCCTAGCGAACCGACGACGAGCTCATCCACGAGGCGCCAGCGATGGTGGGCCGTGAGACGTCGTCGGCGCTGCACACGCCGCAAGCGAATGACGTCCTGCCGGCAGCAAGGATCTCGCCCGAGCAGCGGTTAGCGCAAGGGTCGCGCTCGGGCGCCGGCACCCTCCTCCTCTCTCACGATCTGAGAGCAACAAGGCTAAGATCGCCCTTCAAGAGGAGAGGAGGCACGATGGGGAAGAGCGTTCGCGACGCGATGACCGAGGATCCCCGCTCGATTGGCGCATCGGCATCGGTGGTCGAGGCCGCGCGACTGATGCGGGAGGAGCACATCGGCTCACTCCCGATAACCGACGCCGAGAAGCTTGTCGGGATGATCACCGACCGAGACATCACGACGAGAGTCGTAGCCGAGGCCGCAGACCCAAAGATGACGTCGGTCGGGGACGTCTACTCGCGAGATCTCATCAGTGTTGAGCCCGACAAAGACCTCGAAGAGGCGCTCCAACTCATGGCCCGCCACCAAGTTCGGCGGCTGCCCGTTGTCGAGAACGGCAGGCTCGTCGGCGTCGTTGCCCAGGCCGACATCGCCCTCAGTGAGAACGAGAAGAAGACCGGTGAGCTCGTCGAGGCGATCTCCGAGCCCTCAGAAGGAGAGCGCAGGTAGCGACGCCCGGACAGCATCGTTCACGCTACGCGGTCGGTCTTCAGAATACGTTCGCAGCCGACTTCCACTCGACGAGGCGCTGCGCGATGAGCTGGGCCCGCTCCTCCTCGCTCGCGCCCTCCAGCACTTGGAGATCGGAGGGGTCGGCTCGAAGGTAGACGCCGGCGGTTCGGGCATTCAGCCCGGGCTCGCGATCCGACCGTGTGATCCAGTACCCCGTGGCGCGGTCGGTGGTTTCCACTGTGATCTCGCCGGTGCCCTCGAGCTCCGGGGCATTCGGGTGCCGCGGGCGCTCGCCCTTCCAGAAGTAGAAGATGCCCGCCGGGTCCCCGCGCTCCTTCGCAGCTTCGCTCCAGTAGCGGGCCGACAGGGTGCCGTCCTCCTGCCAGGCCCGTCCCCTTAAGTTCAGGCCACCGTCGCGGTCCCGCGAGATGCGGAGGAGACCCACCGCCGACGGTTCGTCCTCGCTGCGCATGGTCAGCGAGAGCTGCCACCACAGCCCCTCGATCGGGCCGCGGCGACCCTCGCTCTCGATCGCCTTGCGGAGCTTCTGGTTGATCGTGCGAACCCCCGCCGGACTGATGGCCGGGTCGTAGCGGACGGAGGTCAGCCCGAGCAGGTCGCTCGGCAGCTTCGAACCGTGCGCGTGGAGGATGAACGTCCGCCGCATGCCGAGCGCGCCGCCGAACAGCCCGGCCTCGAAAACCACGTTGTCGCGCGGCGACGCCTGTCCCGACTGGGACGCATCCGTCGTCGTCCAGTCGTCCTGGGCGAACACGAACGCGGCGAAATCGACCTCCTGCGAAAGCTCGACAAGCCGGTCGAGGGTCGACCGCCCCGGGTTGAACGTGGTCGTCCACGGCTCGACCTCGGCGACGTCCTCGAGCCCGCGCATAATCGCCTGGAGTAGTTTGGCCTGCTTGCCCGACGACCCGAGGAAGATCCGCGGCTTGCTCACGCGCGATCCATGATGACGGACATGGCGCCGCTCATCGGCCTGCTGGGCCATAGCTCTAGGCTACTCTCGTGAATAGACGTTCCGGCTCGCCCCGCCTACGCGCCTCGAGCGACCTCACGAGCCGCCTCGAGGTCCTCCGCGCGGACGACGACCTCGTAGGGGCCCGCAACAGTCATCCCGTCAGACGCGCCGGCGCCCACGTTCGTCTGGCGCGTCAAGCACGCGATACCTGCGCTGCGAAGCAGTCCGCAGATGACCTCGGCTTCCTGCTCCGTCGCCACGACGTCGAGCACACTGAGCACGTCACCGGACACGGCTAGCCGAACGTGAAAGCGTAGGCCTCGACGCCGGGGGCGTCGAAGATGATCTCGAACGTGCGGTCGTCGATCGATCCCGGCTGGCGGATCAGCTGATAGAGCCGGGGTTCGACAAGCGTTCCGCGGCCCTGTTCGTCGACGTCCAGCCCGTGGGCTGCGCCGGGCGCTTCGCCGTCGACCAGCACGTGGAACGGGACGGCCGTGCCCGCTCGCGAGCGCTGGACGAGATGGACGTCGCGGGCATGGAAGCGGAAGACGATTCGCCCGCCGGCTTCGTTCAGCACGCTCGCCGGCCCCTCGATCGTCCAGTTTCCGGCCAGGGCCCAGTCGTTGAGCTGCAACGACTCGGGCGCGACGTAGCCGCGAGGCTCGTCGTACGCGACACCGCCGGGAGAGTCGGGATTCTGCCCCTGCTGGTAACCGAGGTAGGTCTCGGGAGAGCCCAGGTTCGGCCAGTCGGCTTGCGCCTCCAAACCCTCCGCGGTGACGGAGACGAGCTCCTCGTCGATTCCCTCGCTTCCGGCCTCGCGCAGCAGGTTCTGGATCATCCACTCGCCGTCGTCGTACTCGCCCTCGCCGAAGTGGTGGTACCGGATCCGGCCCTCTGCGTCTGCGAGGTAGACGGCCGGCCAGTACCGGTTCCCGAAGGCGCTCCAGACCCCGTAGTCGCCGTCGAGAGCGATCGGGTACTCGACCTGCATGGCCCGCGCGGCCTCGCGGACGTTTTCGACGTCGCGCTCGAACGGGAACTCCGGCGTGTGGACGCCGATGACGACGAGGCCTCGATCGCGGTACTTCTCGGACCACGCGCGCACGAACGCCAGCGTGCGGAGCCAGTTGATGCAGGTGTACGTCCAGAAGTCGACGAGAACGACCTTTTCAGCCAGACCCTCCGGAGCCAGCGGGGACGAGTTCAGCCAGCCGGTTGCCCCTTCGAAACCGGGCAGGCGACCCTCGACGGGCAACGGGGCGGTGCGCGGGTGGCGGCGCACGCCGAAGAGGCTCACGTCCTCCGATCTCCGACCTCGGCGGACGCGTACGCGTGCCTCAGGACCGCCTGTCGGCGGTCCTGAGGTAGCTCCTTTCGAAGCGAGGCCACTCCCGGATTAGCGCAGCGACCTGAAGGCGGCCCGCACCTCGGTGGAGAAGAGCTCCGGCTCCTCCCAGGCGGCGAAGTGGCCGCCCCTGTCGGCGTCGTTGAAGTAGGCGAGGTCGGGGTAGACCGTCTCGACCCAGCTGCGCGGGGCGGCCCAGATCTCGCCGGGGAACGTCGTGAAGCCGACCGGCACGGTGACCGCCGGGGGAGCCTGGCCGCTCGCAAGCGCTGCGGCCAGCGCTCGTCCGTCCTCCCAGTACGACCGGGCCGCCGACGCTGCGGTGCCCGTCAGCCAGTACAGCGTGACGTTGTCGACGATGCTGTCCCGGGTGAGATTGCCCACGGGCTCGCCGTCGACGAAGGCGCGGGAGATCTTGTAGTAGCTGTCCGTGTCGTGGTCGAGCAACCAGGCCGCCAGCGCGACCGGTGAATCCAGCAGTGAGTAGCCGATCGTCTGTGGCCGCGTGGCCATCTCGAGGAAGTAGCCGAAGCCGTCCTCCCTGAACGTCGCGAACGCCTCGGCCGCTGCGCGTTCCTTTTCGGATTCCTTGGGCAGTTGATCTCCGATTGCGAGCACCGCCGTGAGCAGGTTCAGGTGGTAGCCGACCAAACCCTCGACCGCCTGGCGGCCCATCGCGTCGGTGACGGCGGCGCCCACGTCGCCGCCTTGGGCGACGTAGCGGGTGTAGCCGAGGCGGTGCATCAGCTCCGCCCAGGCCTGCGCGA
>DATFOC010000047.1:0-2450 GCA_035265935.1 Gaiellaceae bacterium | reverse complement strand
AAGGAGCTCGACACGTCGACGAAGGCGCTGGCCCCGCGCGTCGGGCTGGAGCTCGAGGAGCTCGACTCGGTCACCTGCTGCGGCGCGGGCGACATCCACGAGGCGGAGCCGGACTACTACCTCCACCTGAACGCGCGCATCCTGGCCTACGGGGAAGCGACCGGGGCGGATACGCTGATGACGGTCTGCAACGTCTGCACGCTGAACTTGCGGCAGGCCAACGTGGCCCTCCAGAAGGACGACGAGCTGCGCGAGCGGGTCAACGCGAACCTCGAGGCGGTCGGCGTTCCCGCGTACTCAGGCGGCATCGAGGTCAAGCACCTCCTCTGGCTGATCGCGGAGGGGGAGGGGTACGAGCGGCTCCAGGAGACCGCGCACAAGGGGCTGAAGGGGTTGAAGGTCGCGCCGTTCTACGGCTGCCAGATCCTCAGGCCGTCCAAGCTCCTCGGCTTCGAGAGCCCCGACCGGCCGTGGTCGCTGGAGGCGATCATCCAGGCGTGCGGCGGCGAGCCCGTCGACTATCCCGCGAAGATCAAGTGCTGCGGGTTCCCGATCATCCAGGCGCGTGAGGAGACGGCACTGGGCGAGCTGATCCAGCCGATCGAGCAGGCGATGGAGGCCGGGGCCGACGCCATGGTCACGCCGTGCCCGCTGTGCCACCTCTCGCTCGACGCGTGGCAGCAGAAGCTGGAGGCGACGACCGGCCGGCAGTTCCAGATGCCGATCCTCCACCTCTCGCAGCTGATCGGGGTCGCCGCGGGGCTGGAGGCGTCGGAGCTCAAGTTCAAGCGTCACGTCGTCCCGGTGACGCCCGTGCTCGAGAAGCTCGAAGCGTAGGCCTTGGTTCCCGCGGCGCTGCTCGGCCTGGCCGGCGCCGGAGCCGCCGCGGCGGCGTGGGGGTGGTTCGAGGCCGGCTGGGTCCGGCTCGAGGTGGAGCCGGCCCAGATCCAGCGGCTTCCCGAGGAACTCGACGGGCTCCGGATCGCGCACCTCTCGGACTTTCATCTGGGATTGCCGTCCCGCGGGACACGCGCCGTCGAGCGGGCGGTTGGTTGGGTGGAGGCGCGGAAGCCGGACCTGACGCTGATCTCGGGCGATCTGCTCTCTCGGCCGGGCGGAGAGGCGAAGCTCCGCGAGCTGGTCGGGCGACTGCCCAATGCGTACGCGGTGCTCGGGAATCACGATTACGCGGTCACGAGGGATCCGTTTTCGCGTCCTGTCGCCCTCGATGAGCTCGGTCCGGCCCGCCTGCTCGCCGACGAGGCGGAAACCGTGGAGATTCGCGGGCGTCAGGTGCAGGTCGTCGGCGTCGACCCCCGCTCTTACCGGCGCGGGACGGCGCGGCCGGAGCGGCTCGCCGATCCCGCCGCCGACCTGCGCATCCTGCTGTGCCACTTCCCGCAGGTCATCGACCGGCTGGAGCCCGGCGTGTTCGATCTCGTGCTCTGTGGCCATCTCCACGCCGGGCAGATCACGGTGCCGTTCCCGGGCGGTCGTCTCCGACTCGCCCATCTGCGATGGACGTACGTCGAGGGCCTGTATGAGCGGCCAGGCGGCATGCTGCATCTCTCAGCCGGCCTCGGGACCACATTCGTCCCGTTCCGGTTCTTCGCGAGGCCTGCCGCCTACGAACTCGTCCTACACTCGGCGGGATGACCACTCGCCTTCGAGGTCTCACCGGCGCGACCCTCCCCAGCGCGCCCACCGTCTGCCACGACTGCGTGTTCTGGCAGTCCCGCCCCCGGCGGACCACGTCCAAGCGCAAATGGATCGAACGGGCGGAGGACGACTGGGGAGCGTGGGGCACGGTGTACGCGGACGACGACGGCCGCGTGCTGGGGTCGATGCAGTACGGGCCGTCAGAGCTCTTTCCTCGCGCTGACACGCTGCCAGCAGGCCCGCCGAACGAGGACGCCGTGCTGATCACGTGCGCCTACCTGGTCGAGGGATCGGCCCAGTGGGTCATGCAGTCGCTCTTTCTCGCTGCGATCGCGGACGTGCGCGAGCGGGGCGGGAAGGCGATCGAGGCCTTCGGCTACCGGTACGTCGAGGGGGAATCGACTGAGCAGCGGTTCCTCATCCACCGAACGGTCTTCCCGAGCGACTTCCTTGCCGACTTCGGATTCCGGACCGTGCGGCGCCTCGGCCGCGTCGAGCTGGCGCGTCTCGAGCTCGGCGGTCTCCTTCCGGTCGAGGAGAAGGCTCCGGCCAAGCTGCTTCGTCGAGTCAGGGAAGTGCTCGAGCCGGAGCCGGCGCCTGTCCCCCGGCGCCCGTAGCCGCCGCGAGAGGAGGTCGTTCCGGAGTGGAACGCTGAGGTAAACGAGCCCGATTCGCCGCCCTAAACTGGAGAAGTGACAACGCTCAGCGTCGTGATTCCGGCCACCGACAGGCCAGCGACGTTGGGCGCTGTCATCGCGGCAGCTGAGCGTGCAACCGAAGTGCCCGAGGAG
>DATFOC010000046.1:0-45957 GCA_035265935.1 Gaiellaceae bacterium | reverse complement strand
CGCGATGGTACTGGCGCACCTCGTCTACTTCGCCTACGAGGCGGTGCTCCCGATCTCCGCCGTCGACTCCTATGGGCTGACGCCGGCGGCGTGGGGGTTCCTGGTCATCATCAACCCGGCGCTCGTGACGATCTTCCAGCTGCGGCTGACGCGACGCGTGGAGCGGTTCCCGGCCGCGCCGAAGTTCGCGCTCGCGATGATCCTGATGGGCTGGCCTTTCCTCCTCCTCTCGGTGAACGCCTCGATCGCGATCCTGGCGCTCGTCATCCTGATCTTCGTCGTGGGCGAGATGCTCTGGATCCCGACGTCCCAGGCGATTGCCGCCGGGCTTGCCCCGGCGGACCTCCGCGGCGCGTATATGGGCGCCTTCTCGAGCACGTCGTCGGTGGGCTTCGCACTCGGCCCGTTCCTCGGCCTCCAGGTTCGAGGCGAGTTCGGCGACTCCGCGATGTGGGGCTTCTTCGCAGGCGCGGCGGTGGTCGGCGCCATCCTCGGCGTCATTGCCTGCCGCTACGCGTTCGAGATTCGGAAGGCGCGTCTAGCCGCGGCCTAGCCGCTCCACTGCCGCGTCCAGCTCCGCGCAGACGTCCGCAGCCACGTAGACCGTCCACGGGTGCGGGGCTCGTCCACCCGTGTAGGCGACGACACGCTTGCCACGGCTGTGCGCGTACCACGCCTCCATGGCCGTCCCCTCGTCGGCAACCGTGAAGTCGGCGAGCACTGCGTCGCAGGTGTCGATGTCGCCGAGGTCGCCCTCGACGATCTCCGTCTCGTGGCCCTCCGTTCGCCCACGGAAGTCGCGGCGGAACGGGTCGAGGGGCTCCCAGCCGGCCGCGCGGACGAGCTCGTCCGCCCGCCGGCGGTACTCGTCCGAGGCGGGCGGCCCGGCGAGATAGACACGCATGGCGGCGTACAGTAGGGCGCGATGGAGACGGAATCGACTGACTTCGTCGCGCTCGGAAGTCCAGGCTCTGAGGCGTATGCGGGGCTCGAGACGTTTCCCAACCCGGGCGTGTCCCGCGTCGAGATGACAAGCGACGAGCTCACCGCCATGTGTCCGGTCACGAATCAGCCAGACCTCTATACGGCGACGGTCGCCTACGAGCCGCTCGAGCGGTGTCTCGAGTCCAAGTCGCTGAAGCTCTACTTGATGCAGTTCCGGAACGAAGGGCATTTCTGCGAGGCGCTCGCCGTGAGGGTGCGCGACGACGTCGCCGAGGCGCTCGACGTGCCGCCAGAGCGTGTCGTCGTGACGCTCGTTCAGAAAGCGCGCGGCGGCATCACGATCACCGCGACGTCCTAGCTCAGGCGGCCCGCAGCGCTTCGACCTCGCGGTTGATCGCGAGGCGCTCCAGCGCCCCGGCCTCGAGCTGGCGAACCCGCTCGCGCGTGAGGCCGAGCCTGCGGCCGATCTCCTCCAGCGACTGCGGTCTGCCGTCGCCGTTGAGCCCGTAGCGGAGCTTGACGACCTCCTGCTCACGCTCGGGCAGTGTCGCGACGGCGCGGCGGAGGACGTCCTGCTCCAGGCTGACCTGGATCAGCTCCTCGGGCGGCGCCTGGTCGCCGGCGAAGAGGTCGCCGTACGACGCCTCGCCCTCGCCGACGGGCCTATCGAGGCTCGTGACGGCGCGGGCCGCTTCGCGAACCTCTTGCACCTGCTTGAGTGGCAGCTTGGAGGCCTTCGAGACCTCCTCCTCGGTGGGCGCGCGGCCCAGCTTGGCGATGAGCTCGCGCTCTGCGCGGGCGATCTTGCGCTCGCGGTCGACGATGTGGACAGGGATGCGGATCTCGCGCGCCTTGTTCGCGACGCCGCGCTGCACGGCCTGTCGGATCCACCACGTCGCGTACGTCGAGAACTTGAAGCCTCGGCGCCAGTCGAACTTCTCGACGGCGCGGATCAGCCCGATGATCCCTTCTTGGATCAGGTCGAGCAGCGAGAGGCCATGGCCCTGGTACTTCTTCGCGATCGAGACGACGAGCCGGAGGTTCGAGTTGATCATCCGCTCCTTCGCCTCGCGGTCGCCGCGCTCGATCCGCTTCGCGAGCTCGACCTCCTCCTCGGCGGTGAGGAGCTGGTAGCGGCCGACCTCGTTGAGGAACAGCTGCAGCGTGTCCGTGGTCGAGTGGGCGAGATCGCCGTTCACGTACGTCAAGTCGCTCGCCGACCGTCCGCAGTCGTCTGACAACTCGATCCCGCGCTGCTGGATGTCCTGGTACAGGCGCTCCACGTCGTCTTCGTCGAGACCCGCTTCCTCGATTGCGCGCGAGACCTCCGAGAGCTCGACGCACCCCTCTCGCTCGCCGAGCTGAATCAGCGCGGTGACGTGCTCGTCAGCCATGTCGAAGGGTAACTACCACCTGGCCGTCGTCGAGAAACGCGACGCCGTATTGTGCCCGGCCGTGGCCGACGTGACACAGGAAGCCAAGGACGTTGCGCGCGGCCCGTTCGGTGAGGCGGTGGCGCGCTGGGGGCTCGTATCGAAGGGTGCGCTCTACGTCCTCGTCGGCGTGATCGCAGCGGACGTGGCGATCGGCGGCGGCGAGCGGCTTCGGGATCGCGGCGGCGCCGTCTCGGCCGTGGCGGACACCTGGTATGGGAAGGTGCTCGTCTTCCTCGTGGCGATCGGTCTCGCGGGGTACGCCGCGTGGCGCTTCGCCCAGGGCGTTCTCGGGCGGCCGCTCGAGGGCGGCAAGAAGGAGAGCTGGCCGAAGCGCATCGGCTTCTTCGCGCGCTCGGGCTGGTACCTGTTTCTGCTCTCGGTCGTCCTCGCGGCACTGGCCGGCGCCGACGAGGAGAGTGGCTCCAGGGAGGAGGACCGTGCGACGGCCCGGGTCATGGACTGGCCGCTCGGACGGTGGATCGTGGCCGCCGTCGGGCTCGGGATCCTCGGCGCCGGCGTCTTCAACTACTGGCGCGGAATCACGCAGAGCTTCAAGAAGAATCTGAAGCTGCGGAAGATGAGCGAGCTCGAGCAGAAGGTGTTCACGATCATCGGCATGGTCGGGCATATCGCCCGCGGCACCGTCTTCGGGCTGATCGGGTTCTTCCTCATGCGTGCTGCGTGGCAGTACGACCCGAAGGAGGCGGTGGGGCTCGACGGCGCGCTGTCGAAGATCCTTCAGGAGGACTACGGCGACACGATGCTCGGGTTCGTCTCGGCCGGGTTGATCGCCTATGGCCTGTACTGCTTCGTGGAGGCTCGCTACCGCGAGGTCTGACGGCGCGTTCTCAGGCGCAGTCTGAGGTGGAGGAGGACGACGCAGAGCGCGACCCAGGCCAGCCCGAGGCTGAACCCGGCGATCACGTCGCTGAGGTAGTGCACGCCGAGGTAGAGGCGGCTAAACCCGATCAACAGGATGAGTCCGGCGGCTGCCGCGAGGATCCCGACCTGCCGTCGCCTCGTGGCGGCATGCCGCGCCGCGATGTAGCCGATCGTCCCGTACACGGCGAGCGAGACAGAGGCGTGGCCACTCGGGAAGGAGTACGTGCTCTCGGTCGCGAGCGGGTCGGGGAAGAACGGCCGCTCGCGCTCGAACCCGAGCTTGAGCCCGACGGTGAGGATCTGGGCGCCGATGGCGGCCAGGAGCAGCAGCTCCAGCTCCGACGTCAGCCGCTTCCGGGCGAGCAGCAACGCCGCCACGAGGGTCACGGCCGCGAGGACCGGGACGTTTCCCAGCCGCGTGACGTTCTCGAAGAACCTCGTCCAGCCGTCGGTCGCGTTCTCGTGGAGCCAGGCCGCGAACCGCGTGTCGAGATGCGTGTCGCCTTCCGAGAGCGCTTCGACCGTGAGCCCGAAGATCCAGGCGCCGAGCGTGAGGACGACGATTCCGACGAGGAGCTCGAGGCCCAGGACGTTGACGAACCTGGCGACTCGGGCAGGCATCGAGCCATTGTTACCCTCACCCCGTATGCGCTCAGTCATCGTCTCAGCCGTGCGGACGCCCTTCGGGAGGCTCGGCGGGGGCCTGAAGGATCTCGAGGCGACGGAGCTCGGCTCGATCGCGATTCGCAACGCGCTCGACCGGGTCGGCCTCGAGAACGAGCAGGTCGAGTACGTCGTCATGGGGCAGGTGCTCCAGGGCGGCGCGGGCCAGGCGCCCGCGCGCCAGGCGGCGATCGGCGCGGGTCTGCCGATCGAGGTGCCGTCGGACACGATCAACAAGGTCTGCGCGTCCTCGGTGCGGGCCGTTCAGCTCGCCGACCTGATGATCCGTTCGGGCGATCACCGCGTCGTGGTCGCCGGCGGCATGGAGTCGATGTCGAACGCGCCCTACATCCTCAAGAAGGCCCGCTTCGGCTACCGGCTCGGTGACGGGACGCTCATCGACCTCATGACCCACGACGGCCTGACGTCGACATTCGACAAGAAACACATGGTCGAGCAGGCCTCGTTCGTCGCTCGCGAGCTCGGGATCTCGCGGGAGGACCAGGACGCCTGGGCGCTTCGCTCTCACGAGCGCGCCGTGGAGGCGCAGGACGAAGGGCGGTTCACGGAGGAGATCGTTCCCGTGGGAGAGCTCGATCACGACGAGGGCCCGAGGCGCGACACCTCGCTGGAAAAGCTGGCATCACTGAAACCGGTCTTCGATCCCGAAGGGACGACGACCGCGGGGAACGCTCCCGGCGTCAACGACGGTGCGGGGGCACTCGTCGTCACCAGCGAGGAGTTCGCGAAGGAGCGCGGCCTCGAGCCACTCGCGACGATCGTCTCCCAGGCATACGTTGCCGACGACTTCGCGTACCTCGCCCGCACGCCGGCGAAGGCGGGAAGGATCGCGCTGGAGAAAGCCGGCAAGGAGATCGACGACGTCGAGCGGGTCGAGCTCAACGAGGCCTTCTCGTCCGTCGCCCTGAACTCGACGGCGATGCTCGGTGTCGATCCCGACAAGGTGAACGTGAACGGCGGAGCCGTCGCGCTCGGTCATCCGATCGGCGCGTCGGGAGCACGGATCCTCTCGACAATGATCTACGAGCTGCGCCGAAACGGCGGCGGGCTCGGCCTTGCGGCGATCTGCTCTGGCGGCGGCCAGGGCGACGCGCTTTTGATCGAGGTCTGACCTCACTTACAACTCATTGACCCGGAAGGGGGATCTTTCGGCCAGACCCCAACCGGCCGACGCATACTGCGTCTGAGCAAATGATGAGGAAGAGTTCCCTGGGCGTGCGGCCACGCCGGGGGGCTTGGGAGGGGAGTCGACAGGCGAAGGCGGTAGCCGCTGCATGCTTTGCGGCGCTCGCAGTCGCTCTTGCGCAGCCGCAGCAGGCGGCCGCTTACCCCTGCGGTGACGGCGTGATCTCGGCGACGCCGCCGCGCACGCTTTCCTCGCTCATGCCCGACGAGTGCCGCGTCCCCGAGACGCTTCGCCGGACGAAGCCCGCGGCGCGCGCGAACAAGAGGGGGAGCGTGGGCGGCCTCACGGTCTTCGTGCTCGCGATTGCCGGTGCCGTCCTGATCCCCATCGGCCGGAACGGCCTGCCGCACGGAGGCGACCCGTTCGGCCACGACCCGACTCACGAACCGAAGTACTAGCGACCAGAGAGAAAGTCGAGAATCAGATGAGAGAGCTCTTCAGGCGCCCGCCAGGGAATCATGTGATCGGCCTCCTCGATTACGGCCGACCGAGCATCGGGAATCTCCCTGGCGAGCCGGTGCCCGATCTCGTTGATCCCGCGGACGTCCCGACCCCCCGTGATCACCAGGGTGGGGGCGGTTATGCCGCTCACCCGCTCGGCGACAGGCTCGTCGGTGGCCGGGTCCTCGCTGTTCGACCAGACAGCGTTCTCGATGAACATCGCCCGTAGCTCCGGGTCGGCGCCCGTCGGCGCCCACACCTCCATGTCGAGCTCGGCCATGGCGGGCCAGTCGTCGTCGGCCTCGGCCCGCTCCCAGCGCGCGATCTGCTCGGGCGTCCACCCGACGTCGAGCTGAGCGCCCGGCAGGCCTGAGCCGAGCAGGATCAGCGCGGAGACGCGTTCGGGCCGCTCGACCACCGTGGCGAGCGCGATGTTTCCGCCCCGCGAGGCGCCCGCCAGCGCAGCCTTGTCCACGCCGGCCGCGTCGAGAACCGCGACGAGGTCGTCGACGAGCGAGTACGCCCCGTCAGGCCTGGGCGAGCGCCCGAAGCCGCGCTGGTCGTACCGGATCACGCGGTGGCGCTCCGCAAGGAGCGGCAGGGCCCGCTCCCAGATCCGCGAATCGACGACGCCCTCGTGCAGGAGGACGAGCGGGGGCCCCTCGCCGGTCTCGTCGTACCAGAGGTCGGTCACTGCGGTTGACGTTAGCCTGCCGCGGCGTGGAGTTCGAGCACGTCCTCGTCGTCGGCGCCGGCCAGATGGGCGGCGGCATCGCGCAGGTCGCTGCGGCAGCGGGGTGCGGGGTCTCGTTGCATGACGCCGCGCCGCGGGCGACCGATCGGGCGCTCGAGACGATCCGACGCAGCGCCGCCAAGATCGCGGAGAAGGGGGGACCCGATCCAGACGAGGTTGTCGGACGGATCGAGCCGGTGGACGACCTCGTCGCGGCGGACCTGATGGTCGAGGCCGTCGTCGAGGACCTCTCCGTGAAGGAGGACATCTTCCGACGTGCGGACACGGCGCTGCCGGGGGAGGCGGTCCTCGCCTCCAATACCTCCTCGATACCGATCGGCTCGCTCGCGGCCGTCACGGGCCGGCCGGACAAGGTCATCGGGATGCACTTCTTCAATCCCGTGCCGGTCCTGAAGCTCGTCGAGGTGATCCGCGGCGACGAGACCTCGGACGAGACGGCCCGCTCGGTCGTCACCTTCGCCGAGGAGCTCGGGAAGGTTCCGGCTCAGGCCAACGACTTCCCCGGGTTCGTCTCCAACCGGATACTGATGCCGTTCATCAACGAGGCCGTGTGGGCGCTCCACACCGGAGTCGCCGAGCCCGAGGCGATCGACACCATCGCCAAGCTCGGCTTCGCGCACCCGATGGGGCCGCTCGCCCTCGCTGACCTGATCGGGCTCGACACCTGCGTCGCGATCATGGAGGTGCTGCACGAGGGGCTCGGCGATGGCAAGTACGCCCCCTGTCCGCTGCTCCGCGAGCACGTGGCGGCCGGGCGACTCGGCCGGAAGTCCGGCGAGGGCTTCTACAGTTACTCGTAGTGCAGTTCGAGCTCACCGACGACCAGAGTCAGATCCAGGCGCTCACACGCGAGTTCGCGGACGCGGAGATTGCACCGCACGCCGCGGACTGGGATCGCGAACACCACTTCCCGCGCGACCTCTACGGGAAGCTGGCCGAGCTGGGGCTGATGGGCGTCTGCGTCCCGGAGGAGTACGGCGGCTCGGGCGCGGACTTCCTCTCCTATGCCCTGGTGCTGGAGGAGCTCTCGCGTGCCGATGCCGGCGTCGGGGTCACGGTTGCTGTGCACACGAGTGCGTGCACGCTTCCGATCCTCGCCTTCGGCACCGACGAGCAGCGCTCGCGGTTCGTCCCGCCGCTCGCCCGCGGCGAGGGCATCGGTGCCTTCGCGCTGACGGAGCCGGAGGCGGGCTCCGACGCAGGCTCGCTTCGTACGAAGGCGGAGCAGAACAGCGACGGCTGGACGATCAGCGGCGCGAAGCAGTGGATCACGAACGGCGAGCACGCGTCGACCTTTCTGCTCTTCGCCCGCACGGACGCCGACACGCCGGGCGCAAAGGGGGTCTCCGCCTTCGTCCTCGACGCCGACCACGTCCGCGTCACGCGTGAGGAGGAGAAGCTGGGACTCAACTCGTCGGTGACGAACGACATCGTCGTCGAGGGCGCGGAGGTTGGGCGCGACCGGCTCCTTCACGACGAGGGTAAGGGCTTCACCGTCGCGATGGCGACGCTCGACGGCGGCCGGATCGGAATCGCGGCCCAAGCGCTCGGGATCGCGCAGGCGGCGTACGACGTCGCGCGCGCGTACGCGAAGGAGCGCCGCACCTTCGGGAAGGCGATCGGAGAGCACCAGGCGATTCAGTGGAAGCTCGCAGACATGTCCACGGAGATCGACGCTGCGCGACTGCTCGTGTACCGGGCGGCGTGGCTGAAGGAGCAGGGACGGCCCCACACGGAGGAAGGGGCGAAGGCGAAGCTCTTCGCGTCGGAGATGGCCAGGCGACAGACGGCCGAGGCGATCCAGATCCTCGGCGGCTACGGCTACACGAAGGAGTTCCCGGTCGAGCGCTTCTACCGAGACGCGAAGATCACGGAGATTTACGAGGGAACGAGCGAGATCCAGCGACTCGTCATCGCCAGGTCGGTGCTCGAGCTGAAGAAGCGCGAACTGGCGGCGGGCTAGCTGGACACCAACCTCACACTCGTCCTAGCCGACCGGAGTCCCGAGCTGGCGGCGGCGCACGACGAGCTCTACCCCGAGCGCTTGCCGGAGAACATCCCGCTCTCGCTGACGCTGCTCTACCCGTTCGCGCCGG
This sequence comes from Gaiellaceae bacterium, assembly GCA_035265935.1. GTDB lineage: Bacteria > Actinomycetota > Thermoleophilia > Gaiellales > Gaiellaceae > JACDAN01. The sequence goes on along the minus strand of DATFOC010000046.1, from coordinate 37,533 downwards.
TAGACGAGGTGGACAGCCATCGCGAGACGCTGCGGTCGTTCTTCGCCTCCTACGAGCCGTTCGTGCTCGTCCTGGACAGACTGGAGCAGTGGGACGAAGACGGCGCCGTCTACGCGGCTCCGTCTCCCGAGGAGCCCTTGCGCAGGATGATGCGCGCCCTCTGGCGCCTCTTCCCGCAGTTCCCCCCGTACCGCAAAGAGGGCATCGACCCACCTCCGCACGCGTCGCTGACGGAGACGGGCGGGGACGACCCGGGAGCCACCCGCAAGCGGGCCGAGCAACGGCTCGAAGGGCTGCTTCCCGCCCGGATCCCGATCGATGAGGTCACGCTCATGGAGGAGTTCGAGCCGGACCGGTGGCGCGTGCGCGAGACGTTCCGGCTCGGCGCCTAAGCTGTCCGCGTGCCGCGTGCGAAGGACGAACCGGTTCGCCTGACCCGCATCTACACCCGGGCCGGTGACGCCGGCGAAACGAGCCTAGGCGACGGGAGCCGGGTCCGGAAGCTCGACTGCCGGATCGCTGCATTCGGAACAGTCGACGAGGTCAACTCGCTCCTCGGGCTCGCGCTTGCCGCCGAGCCGCAGGAGGAGATGCGCGGCGTCCTCGAGCGCGTCCAGAACGAGCTCTTCGACGTCGGTGCCGACGTCAGCGTCCCGTTCGGGATCGCCGACCGGCTGCGCATCACCCAGGCGCAGATCGACGCGCTCGAGGCGGACTGCGACCGGTTCAACGCCGACCTGCCGGAGCTCAAGAGCTTCGTCCTGCCCGGCGGGAGCGAGCTCGCCGCGAGGCTCCACGTCGCGCGCGCGACCTGCCGGCGGGCGGAGCGCGACGTTCTCGACGCGGCCGAGCGCGTTGACATCAACCCGCTCGTGATCGCCTATCTGAACCGGCTTTCGGACCTGCTCTTCATCCTGGCTCGCACCGCGAATCCCGGTACCGAAACGCTCTGGAAGCCTGGGAGGTCGCGCTCGTAGCGCCCCGGCCGGCACGGCTCCCGCCGGGCGAAGCCCGGCTCCGCCGCACTTGACGACACTGACAGCACGAGGCCCTGCTGGCGATCCTCAGGACGAGGCGCGGCGGCCGCTCGGTTCTCGACATGAGGGCAGGCGAAGAAGCTTCCATCGCAGTCCATCCCCCCTTTGGGCAATTCGGCGCGATCCATAAGGCACACTTCGACGATGGCGACGACCGAGGACCGCCCCGCTTCGCTCGACGGCATCGCCGAGTGGCGCCGCCAGCTCTACGAGGCTTCACCCGAGCGCCAGGGCGAGCTTTTCTCCACGATCTCCGGGCTCGAGGTCGATCCGCTCTATACGGCGGACTCTGTCCAGATCGACGAGGAGCGCGATCTCGGCTACCCCGGCGTCTATCCCTTCACGCGGGGCGTGTACCCGTCGATGTACCGCGGCAAGCTCTGGACGATGCGGCAGTTCGCAGGGTTCGGGACGGCTGAAGAGACGAACGAGAGGTTCCGCTACCTCCTCGATCACGGCCAGACGGGGCTCTCGACGGCGTTCGACATGCCCTCGTTGATGGGCTACGACTCCGACCACCCGCGCTCGCTCGGCGAGGTCGGGCGGGAGGGGGTCGCGATCGACTCGCTTGAGGACATGGAGACACTCTTCGCCGGCATCCCGCTCGGCGAGGTCTCCACCTCGATGACAATCAACTGCACGGCGCCGATCGCGCTCGCCTTCTACGCGTGCGTGGCCGAGGAGCAGGGCGTCCCGCGCTCGGAGCTTCGAGGGACGATCCAGACGGACATCCTCAAGGAGTACATCGCGCAGAAGGAGTGGATCTATCCGCCGGAGCCGTCGATGCGGCTGGTCACGGACATGGTCGAGTTCTGCGCGCGGGAGATGCCGAAGTGGCACCCGATCTCGATCTCGGGCTACCACATCCGCGAGGCAGGCTCGAACGCGCTCCAGGAGCTCGCGTTCACGTTGATGAACGGGTTCACGTATGTGGAGGCCGCGATGGAGCGGGGCCTCGACGTCGACGACTTCGCGCCGCGGCTGTCCTTCTTCTTCAACGCGCACCTGGACTTCTTCGAGGAGATCAGCAAGTACCGGGCGGCGCGGCGGATCTGGGCAAGGGAAATGCGCGAGCGCTACGGCGCGAAGAACCCGCGCTCGTGGCTGATGCGCTTCCACACGCAGACGGCCGGTGTGTCGCTGACGGCGCAGCAGCCTGAGGTGAACATCGTCCGGACGGCGCTCGAGGCCCTCTCGGCTGTGCTCGGCGGGACGCAGTCGCTCCACACGAACTCGTTCGACGAGGCGCTCGCGCTGCCGACCGAGAACGCGGTGAGGCTGGCGCTGCGCACCCAGCAGGTGATCGCGCACGAGACCGGCGTCGTGAACGCGATCGATCCGCTCGGGGGCTCCTACTTCGTCGAGGACCTGACGAACAGGCTGGAGACGGGGGCGTACGAGTATTTCGATCGGATCCGCGCACTCGGCGGCGTGGTCCCGGCGATCAAGGAGAACTTCTTCCAGCGCGAGATCGCCGACGCGTCGTTCCGCTACCAGTCCGAGGTCGAGGCGAAGCAGCGGATCATCGTCGGCGTCAACCGCTACGAGCAGCAGGAGGACACGGAGCTCGAGATCCTGCGGATCGACCCGGCCCTCGAGACCAAGCAGATCGAGCGGGTGACCGCGCTGCGCGCGCGCCGCGACTCGGCGAAGGTGGAGGAGACGCTGGCGGCTCTCAGGCGCGGCGCGGAGGGCGACGAGAACCTCATGCCCCTGATCGTCGACGCGTCCCGAGCGTACGTGACCATGGGCGAGATGTGCGACACGCTCCGCGACGTGTGGGGCGTGTGGCGCGAGACTCCAGTCTTCTAGGCCGTCGAATCGGGCGCTGACAAGGTCTTAACGGCGCCGCAATGCGGCCCTAACTCAGCCGCCGAAAAACGCGTCTAACCTGTGACGAGACGTGGAAGGCGGCCTGTTCAGCTCGAGATCGTTCAACCGTGCCCTCCCCTGGCTGGCGGGCGGCGTGCTGCTGCTCGGCGTGCTCGCGTTCTGGCAGACGCAGATCCGGACTGACGATCCGCCGGAGACCTTCAGCAACGAGCCGGCAACGAACGTAGCTGCGGACAAGACGGTGCCGCTGCCGCCGGAAGCTCGGCAGATCGCCGTGCAGTTCATCAAGACCGCAGTGGTCAGGAAGAATCTCCGTGAGGCCTGGGCGATCGCAGGCCCGAGCATCAAGCAGGACCTGACCCTCAAGCAGTGGATGACCGGCGAGATCCCGGTCGTCCCGTATCCGGAGGCGGCCGTGAACGAGTCGCCGGTGAAGGTCGACTGGTCGTATCCGAACGACGTCTCGCTCCAGGTCGTCATGCAGCCGAAGAAAGGCTCGAAGGAGAAGCCGCAGGTCTTCTTCATCGGGCTGAAGAAGTTCGGCTCGGGCGCGAACGCGAAGTGGCTCGTCGACTACTGGGCGCCGTACGCTCCGCCGCCCATTCCGAGCGCGCCGCAACAGGGGTAGCAACCCGACCTCGACCTATGCTCCGAGCGTGAAGAGCATTCTCTTCTCGGCTCGGATGCGCAGGCGTCTGGCCTGGATCGGAGGCTCCGTGGCGATCGTGGCGCTCGTGGTTGCCGCCGCCGTCATGTGGCCCAGCACGGCGAGCGATCCGCCGCAGGAGTTCTCGGAGGAGCAGGCGTACGTCTACCACGAGCCCGAGCGCGTCGAGCTCACGCGTGTCGACCGGGCGAAGGCACTCGCCACGGCGGCCAACTTCGTCACCTACGCGGTCGCGCGCCGCAAGGTCGAGCGCTCCTACGACTTGACCGCGCCGGTGCTGAAGGGCGGGCTCTCTAGAGCGGAGTGGAGCATGCAGGACATCCCCGTGGTGCCATTCCCTGTCGAGGAGGCTCGGTGGAAGATCGAGTACTCCTACAGCGACGCGCTCGGGCTCCAGGTCATGCTCTTCCCGACTGCCGCCTCGAAACTCCGGCCGTCGATGTTCGCGATGGAGCTGACGCCGACCGGCCGAGGCAAGAACAAGTGGCTCGTCTCCTCGTGGGCTCCCGTCGGGATGACCGGGGCGAACGCCGCGGCCGCTGCCCCGGCCGCTCAGCCGAGCGGGGCGGGCGGCGTGCCGAATCTGGGTGACAGCGTGCCGCCGGGTCAGGCGCGGCTCGACGCGAAGTGGCTGCTCGCCCCGCTGGGTCTGCTGCTCTTGGTGCCGCTGATCATCAGCGGGTACTACGTACGCGGCTGGCGGCGCGGCCGTCGGGCCGAGGCCCTGTACGGCTCGCGTCAGCGCTCGACCTAGACCTCCGTCTCGAACCCATCGTGGACCTGCTCGAACTCGGGCGCGAGTGGGCGTTCCTTCGGCCGGTGGGTGAGGAGGAGCCGCTTGGCCCCGGAGGCCTGAAACGCTTCGTTGGCCTCGTCGGCGGCGAGGTGCCCGCGCGCCCCGCCCTCGGGGTTCGGCTCGAGCAGCGTCGCTTCGCAGAGGAAGAGGTCGGCGTCGCGGGCGAGCTCCGCGAGCTCGTCGCTCGGCCCACTATCGCCCGAGTACGCCATCGTCTTCCCGTTGCACGAGACCCGGAAGCCGTAGGCCCTGAGGTCGTAGTGGAGGACCCGGCGCGGCGTGACCGTGACCCCGGCGGTCTCGAAGTCCTCGCCCTCGTAGTACTCATTGATCGTGAAGGCCTGGTGGAACATGTCCGGGGTGCCGAGCCGCTGACCGATCTCGCTCAGCAGCTTCTCGCCGCCCGGCGGCACCCACAGGTCCGGCCGCGGCTGCTCGGCGGCAGGGCCGAACCACAGGGCCCAGACCCACGGGACGACGTCGCCCCAGTGGTCGAGGTGGAAGTGGGTGAGGCAGATCGCGTCGATGCGCGGCCAGTCCTCCAGCTCGCGGAGCTTCGCCAGCACCCCGGCGCCGCAGTCGAGCAGCACGCGCCCGGGAGGCCCCTCGACGAGGTAACCCGACTGCGCGCCTCCGGGATTGGGCCACGCCGGCGAGCAGCCGATCACCCTGAGCCTCATTTCCATAGTCTCGCCTATACCCGGACGACGGCTCGACCCTTCGTCTTCCATCGAAACGTGGTTCTTATACTCACGGCCGGGATGGCCGGGAAGATCAGGGTCGTGATCGCCAAGCCGGGCCTCGACGGTCACGACCGCGGGGCGAAGATCATCGCGCGAGCATTGCGCGACGCCGGCATGGAAGTGATCTATACCGGCCTCCACCAGACGCCCGAGCAGATCGTGGAGACCGCGATCCAGGAGGACGCCGATGCGGTGGGGATCTCGATCCTGTCGGGCGCGCACATGACACTTGTCCCGAAGATCGTCGAGGGGCTCCGCGAGAACGGGCTCGAAGACGTGTTGGTCGTTGTCGGCGGGACGATTCCACGCGAGGACACGGAGGAGCTCAAGCGTAAGGGAGTCGCCGAGGTGTTCACGCCGGGCGCGCCGACCAGCGAGATCGTCGACTTCCTGCGGGAGAAGGTTCCGGTCAGCTGATCGAGGTCCGGCACGAGGGGCCGGTCGCGATCGTCACCGTCGATCGCCCTGAGGCAATGAACGCGGTCGACGTCGAGACGCTGACGTCACTGCGCGACCGGCTGGCCGAGCTTTCCCGGACTGTCGACGCCAGAGTCGTCGTCCTCACCGGCGCAGGCGACCGCGCCTTCATCGCCGGAGCGGACATCAAGTACATGAGCGGGTTGGACGTCGGCCATGCGAAGGCGTGGGGCGCGCTCGGCCACGAGGCGGGCCGGCTGCTCGAGACGATGCGCCAACCGACCATCGCGGCCGTCAACGGCTTCGCGCTCGGCGGCGGCTGCGAGCTCGCGCTGGCCTGCGACCTCCGGTACGCCTCGACGAACGCCAAGCTCGGCCAACCCGAGATCAACCTCGGGATCATCCCGGGGTGGGGAGGGACCCAGCGACTCGCTCGCGCGACGACGATCGGGTTCGCGAAGGAACTGATCCTCACCGGCCGCACCGTCGGTGCAGAGGAAGCGCGGGATCGCGGGCTCGTGAACGCGGTCTACGAGCCCGAGGAGCTGATGCCGCGCGTGCTGGAGCTGGCGGGCGAGCTCGCGACCAAGAGCCCGCTCGCGCTCGAGGCGGCGAAGGAGGCCGTCAACGGAGCGCTGAGCGGGGACCACCCCGCCAACCTGGCGAACGAGGGTGACCGCTTCGGCGAGCTCTTCTCCAGCGAGGACGCAAGGGAAGGCCTGACAGCGTTCGCCGAGAAGCGCGAGCCGAAGTTCACGGGCCGGTAGTCCGGCCTGTCTCCGGCTAGCGGGAAAAGAGGACGCGCTCGGCGGTGATGGCGCCCGGCTTGCCGAGCTGGGCTGCGAGCGTATTCGGGAAGATCTCCGTCCAGACCGTCGCGCGCGAGGTTCCAGCGAGCTGGCCGGCAACCGTCTGGATGACCGTGAGCGGCGAGATGGCCAGCTGCACCGGCCGGCTGATGCCGTTCAGCTTGAGACCGGTCGTCCGGACACCGAGGCTGTTCACGTTCACCTTCAGCGCCTCGGGCTGCTGCGCCAGGACACTGCCCTTCAGCCAGAGCGCGGTGTCGGTCTTGCTCGGAGCGGCGAAGAGAAGCCTGTACGCGCGGTTCAGGTGCGGATACGGGTTGGTGGAGGCTCCGTCGTTCGGGTGAACTTCGAAGTGCAGGTGCGGCTCGATGCCGTTCGCGTCGCCCGAATCCCCGACGAATCCGATCGGCTCGCCCGCGGCGACCCTCATCCCGCTCCTCAGGCCGGGCGCGAACGAGACGCCGGGCGTGCATCCGCCCCGGTTGTCGTTCGTCGTCCCGAGGTCGTTGTTGAGATGGATGTAGAGGTAGGTCGTCCCGCTGACGCCGTTGAGGTACAGCATGCACCCCGCCCGCGAGGACGTGGTGTGGAACTTCACGCGGCCCGCCTCGGATGCCAATGCGAGCGACTTGCGCGGCGCCATGATGTCGATCCCCTGGTGCGCGCCCTGACCCCGTGGGTCGCCGTAATCGTTCCCGTACCGGAACTTGCCGAGGACGGGGAAGATCAGCCGCTTCCCGGTGGGCTGCTGCGTCGTCCCGGAGACGACCTTGACCCGCTGGGGCACGTATCCGGAGTCGGGAATCGCAGCCGCCGGACCGGCGGTGGCGCCGACCATGGCGAGCAAAAGGATTCCTCGGGCTGTCGTCCGGTGGCGTCTCATTGCTGGGACCTCAGCACTCCGGTTCGCGCTCGAAGGGCGAGACCCTAGCAGAGCTTTCGGAAAAGTCCTTCCCCGGCTTGAGCCTGGGAGGGCTTGGCGAAACATCGGCTGTGCCGCCGGGCTGCGCTGGTCGCCCCGAGGCGGCGTCCTCAGTCGCGCGCCTATCCGTGGATACGCACGCTCCCTGCGTCCTTGCCTCGGAACGACCATCGCAGCCCTGCGACGAGCGACGTTCCGCCAAGCCCTCCACGCGGCGTCAGTAGAGTCTCGGGCCGTGAAGATCGCCGTCTGCGTGAAGCACGTGCCGGAGCAAGCACGGAAGATCGATCCGGGCACGAAACGGCTCGACCGGTCGGGCGAGGGCGCAATCAATCCGTTCGACGTCCACGCAGTCGAGGAGGCACTCCGGATCAAGGAGGCGCAGGGCGGCGAGGTCGTGATCGTGACGATGGGCCCGCCGGCCGCGCAGGACTCCGTGCGGAAGGCGCTCGCGATGGGCGCGGACGAGGCGCTGCTGATCTCGGACGAGGCGGCGGAGGGCTCCGACCTCGTAGCGACCACGAACGCGCTGGCCGCCGCACTGGAGAAGGAGGGCGCCGACCTGATCGTCTTCGGTCAGCAGTCGAGCGACTCCGACGGCGCCGTGCTCTGGGCCTCTGTCGCGGACCGGCTCCGGCTGCCGGTGATCTCGCAGGTCGCGGAGCTCGAGGTCTCCGACGGAAAGGTGCGCGGCAAGCGCCAGACGGAGTTCGGCTACGACACGATCGAGGCGCCCACCCCGGCGGTGCTCGCCGTCTCCGACGCGATCAACGAGCCTCGCTACCCGTCGCTGAAAGGGATCATGGGCGCGCGCTCCAAGCCGCAGCGCACCGTGTCCGTCTCGGAGCTGGGAGTTCAGGACGTCGGCGAGGCGGGATCGAAAACCACCGTCGAGGCGCTCAATGATCCGCCGCCGCGCGGCGACACCGTGAAAATCGAGGACGACGGCAGCGCCGTGGACAAGATCGTGGAGTTCATCGCGGAGCGGAAGCTGCTGTGAGCATCCTCGTCTTCCTCGAGCACCACGACAGCGAGCTCTTGAAGCCGTCGCTGGGCGTCCTCTCCAAGGCGGCCACGCTCGGCGAGGACGTTACCGGCGTCGTGCTCGGGTCCGGTGTCAAGGAGATCGCCTCAGGGGCCGGAACGTTCGGCGCCGCCAAGGTGCTCGTCGTCGACAAGCCAGAACTCGAGGCACCCTTGCCGCAGCCGCGCGTGGATGCGCTCGCGTCGATCGTCAAGGATCGCGGCTTCGACACCGTGCTCTTCGCGGCGTCCGTCCTCTCGGCCGACGTCGCGTCCGGCCTCTCGGCCCGGCTCCAGGCGGGCCTGAACTGGGACCTCACCGACCTCGTCCAGGAGGACGGCATCCTGATCGGCAAGCGCCCGGCGCTCGGCGACTCGGTCTTCGTGGACGTCGGCTGGCGCTCGGAGCCGCGGCTCGCTCTGATCCGCGCCGGAACCTTCGATCCACAGGAGACCGGCGGGGAGGCCGAGGTCGAAGAGGTCGACGCCCAGTTCGAGGACTTTTCGACGGCAGCGACGATGGTCGAGCGGGCACATGCCGAGAGTGAGGGGCCGTCGATCGAAGATGCCGACGTGATCGTGGCCGGCGGCCGCGGCCTCGGCGCGCCGGAGAACTTCAAGCTCGTCGAGGAGCTGGCGCAGGCGCTCGGCGGTGCCGTCGCGGCGACGCGCGCAGTGGTCGACGCCGGTTGGTACCCGTACTCGACTCAGGTCGGCCAGACCGGCAAGACGGTCTCGCCGAAGCTCTACATCGCGTGCGGAATCTCCGGCGCGATCCAGCACAAGGTGGGCATGCAGTCCTCCGGGGTCATCGTCGCGATCAACAAAGACCCGAACGCGCCGATCTTCGAGTACTCGGACCTCGGCGTCGTCGGCGACCTGAACGAGATCGTCCCGAAGCTGACCGAGCTCGTCCGCCAACGTCGCTCGTGAAAACGCTACGCGTCTTTGGATCACGCGCCCGAAGCGCCCGGTCCGACTAAGCGATGAGCCGCGTGAGACCCGCAGATTTCTCTCCCCCCTTCGACCCGCGCGACTACGTCGCGCCGCCCACGGACCCGCCGGAGGAGCGGATCGATGTCGGCATCCTGATCATCGGCGCAGGCCCGGCCGGCCTTGCATGCGCGATCCGCCTCGGCCAGCTGCTCGAGGATTCGCCCGAGACCGCGGAGCGGCTCGGCGAGGTTCCGGTGGCCGTGCTCGAGAAGGGCAAGAGCGTGGGCGCCCACTCGCTGTCCGGCGCCGTCGTCAACCCGCGCGCCCTTCGCCGGCTCTTCCGCGAGCGGGTCCGCGTCGAGGAGATGCCGTTCTACGGTCCGGTCGACCGCGAGGGCGTCTACTACCTCACGAAGGGCTCGGCCCTTCGGATCCCGGCGCCGCCGACGATGCGCAACGACGGGAACTACATCGCCTCCCTGTCAGAACTCACGCGTTGGCTGGGCGAGCAGGCGGAGGCCGGCGGCGCCTACATCCTCCCGGAGACCGCGGCGGAGAAGCTGCTCGTGGACGGAGCGAGAGCCGTCGGCGCACGGACGGGCGACAAGGGGCGCGGACGTGACGGCGAGCCGCTCTCGAACTTCGAGCCCGGATCGGACGTGATGGCGAAGGTGACCGTGCTCGCGGAGGGGACGCAGGGCCACCTCACCGGCGTCGCGATGGACCGGTTCAGCCTTGCAGGCGAGAACCCGCAGGTCTGGGCGCTCGGCGTCAAGGAGGTCTGGCAGGTCCCAAAGCCGCTCCACCGCATCATCCACACGATGGGCTGGCCGTTGCGCGGCGGCCGGAAGTACCGCGAGTTCGGCGGTTCCTTCATCTACCCGATGGGTAACGACATGGTCACGGTCGGGATGGTCGTCGGGCTCGACTACCGCGACACCGAGGTCTCGCCCCACGACCTGCTCCAGCAGCTGAAGACTCACCCTCTCGTCCGAAAAGTTCTCAACGGCGGCGAGCGAATCGGCTGGGGCGCGAAGACCATCCCGGAAGGAGGCTTCGTCGCCGTTCCGCAGAGGATGCATGCGCCGGGCCTGCTGATCACGGGCGACGGCGCAGGGTTCGTGAACGTGCCGGCGCTGAAGGGCATCCACTACGCGATCGAGTCCGGACGGATCGCCGCGGAGGCGGCGTTCGCGGCGCTTCAGCGCGGCCGGACGCCCTGGACGCCCGGCGTGCTGGCGTCCTACGACGAGGCGATCCGCGACACCTTCATCTGGAACGACCTGAAGCGCGTCCGCAACATGCGCCAGGCATTCGGCAACGGCTTCTGGCTCGGCGGGGCGATGGCGGGTGCGATGACGATGAGCTTCGGAAAGTTCCCGCCCGGCAACAAGAAGACTGAGCGCGACGCGGAACAGGAGCTGATCCGCACCAAGCGCGCCTCGCGCTATCCCAAGCCGGACGGCAAGCTCACCTTCGACAAGCTCTCGTCTGTCTTCCTGTCGGGGAACAAGACGCGGGACGACGCGCCGAACCACATCGCACTGCGGACGGACGTGCCCGAGGAGGTGGCGCGTATGTGGGAGCACATGTGCCCGGCGCAGGTCTACGAGGCCAAGGAGAGCGGCGGCGTCGAGGTCACGCCGTCCAACTGCGTCCAGTGCGGCGCGATCACCGCCAAGGGCGGACGCCTGACGCCGCCCGAGGGCGGCGCGGGGCCCGAGTACAAGCTCACCTAGCCGGGACATCGACACGTCCATCACGCGCGACGACGTCCTGGCAGCCCGAGAGGCGATCGCCGGACGGCTGCATCGGACACCGACCTTCAGCTCTGCGACGCTCGGGCCGCGCGTCCACCTGAAGGCGGAGCTCTTCCAGCGGACCGGCTCGTTCAAGCCGCGCGGGGTTCTCAACTCGCTGAGCCGGCTTTCCGAGGAGGAGCGGCGCCGCGGCGTGATCGCTGCCTCGGCAGGGAACCACGCACAGGCGCTCGCGTACTGCTCCGCCCTCGAGGGGATCGATGCACTCCTCGTGATGTGGCGGACGGCCAGCGAGGCGAAGATCGCGGCGACTCGTGGCTACGGCGCCGAGGTCGACCTCGAGGCGTGGGACCCAGCGGAGGTGTTCGAGCGGCTCGAGGAGCTCCGGCGCGAGACCGGCCGCACGCTCGTGCATCCGTTCGACTCCGCGAACACCATCGCGGGCCAGGGCACGGTGGGGCTGGAGATCGGTGAGGACGTCCCAGATGTGGATGTCGTCGTCGTCCCGGTCGGAGGCGGCGGGCTCATCTCCGGAATCGCGACCGCGCTTCCTGGTGTTCGCGTCGTGGGTGTCGAGCCGGTGCTCTCGAACTGCCTCACGGCGGCCCTCGAGGCCGGCCGTCCGGTGCCCGTCACGCCGACGTCGATCGCCGACGGCCTCAATGCGCCGTTTACCGGCGCGCTTCCGCTGGAGATCGCGCAGGAGTACGGGATCACGACCGTGCTGGTCGAGGAGCAGGAGATCGAGGTCGCGATGCGCCTGCTGTACGAACGCGCGAAGCTCGCGTGCGAGCCGGCAGGAGCGGTGGCCGTCGCCGCAGTCCTGAGCGGCAAAATCGCCGCACAGGAGGACGAAACGGTGGTCTGCGTCGTCACCGGGGGCAACGTCTCAGCCGAGACCGCCGGTGCTATCCTGGCCCGGCAGTGAAGCCGGACATCCATCCCGAGTACGTCGTCGCGACGGTGCAGTGTTCCTGCGGGAACACCTTCGAGACGCGGTCCACGAAGGCAGAGATGCACGTCGAGATCTGCTCGAACTGCCACCCGTTTTACACGGGCAAGCAGAAGCTCGTCGATACGGGCGGCCGGGTTGAGCGCTTCCAGCGGCGACTGGAGCGCGCCGGCGGGGCTCGCCGCGGTTAATTAAGCCTAAGCTGAGCAAGTGCCCCGCCAGGCAATGCACACCGGCTTCTGGCCCCCCATCACGCGGCGACAGACCCCACCTTCCTCCTCACCAGGACTGCCCAGCCTTGCCTCGTCGGAGTCCGGACTCTGGCTTGGTGCTCGCGACCCAGAAGCGGGGCGGCATCACCTGAAGGGGCACTGATGGCAGCTCCGATTGGGGGTCAGGCCGTCCTCGAAGGCGTGATGATGCGCGGTCCCTCGAACTGGACGCTCGCGGTCCGCAAGGTGGACGGTGAGATCGCCACGGTCGAGCGGGACATCCAGTCGGTCATGCTCCGGAACCGGTTCTTCCGGCTGCCGATCATCCGCGGGATCATCGCGCTCGGCGAGTCGCTCGCGATCGGCTTCCGCGCGCTGGCGATCTCCGCCAACTACGCGGCGCAGGAGGAGGGCGACGACGAGGAGGTCTCGACCGAGATCGGTCGCGGAGCACTGATCTTCGCTTTCGCGGTCGCGATCGGCTTCGCCCTCGTGCTCTTCAAGGTCACTCCGGCCCTGATCACGAGTTGGCTGCCGATCGACCACACCGGCCAGTTCGTCGTCATCGAGGGCCTGATCCGCGTCTCGATCTTCATCCTCTACCTCGTCCTCATCTCGTTCCTGCCGGATCTCAAGCGCGTGTTCCAGTACCACGCCGCCGAGCACAAGGCGATCAATGCCTACGAGGCCGGCGAGGATTTGACACCAGAGACCGTGCAGCGCTTCAGCCTCATCCACCCGCGCTGCGGCACTGCGTTCCTGCTCTGGGTGATGGTGATCGCGATCTTCGTCTTCGCGTTCTTCGGCCAGCCGGACTGGTACTGGCTGATCCTCTCGCGGATCGCGCTGCTTCCCGTCATCGCCGGCATCGCCTACGAGCTGATCCGGTTCGCCGGGAAGCACACCGACAACCGCTTCTTGATGACGCTGCTTGCGCCCGGTCTCTGGCTCCAGCGGCTTACTACGCGCGAGCCCTCCCTCGAACAGCTCGAGGTCTCGATCCGCGCGCTGAAGGATGTGCTCCAGCGAGAGGGCCGCCTCGACCCTGCCGAGCGCAAGGTCGAGGTGATGGCTTAGGGGTCTAACCTTTTCCGGATGGCCGGGATCGTGGAGCTCGTCGACGAGCTGGAGCGCTCGTATGCGGAGGCGCAGGAGCGCATGTCCGACCCTGCCGTCTACAACGATCACAAGCAGGCAGCGGACGCCGGGCGCCGACTGAAGGAGCTCGAGGGCCCGTACAAGCTGGCGCTGCAGTGGCGGTCGGCACAGGAGGATCTCCAGGCTACGCGGGAGGATCCAGAGCTCGCGTCGCTCGCTCCCGACCCCGCCGAGATCGCACGGCTCGAGGAGGAGCTGAAGCTCGCGCTCGTCGAGGCGGACCCCGCTGACCGGAAGGACGTGATCGTCGAGGTCCGCCAGGGCGTCGGGGGCGACGAGGCCGGCCTGTGGGCCGCCGACGTCTACCGGATGCTCACCCGCTACGCCGAGCGGCGGGGCTTCTCGTCCGAGCAGCTGTCGGCGAGCCCCAACGAGGGCGGCGGCTTCAAGGAGGTGACGTTCGCGGTCAAGGGCGACGGCGCCTACTCGGTCTTCAAGTGGGAGGGGGGCACGCACCGCGTGCAGCGCGTGCCGGCCACGGAGTCGCAGGGCCGGATCCACACCTCGACAGCGACGGTGGCCGTCATGCCGGAGGCCGAAGAGGTCGAGGTGGAGATCGACCCGAACGACCTCAAGATCGACGTCTACCGCTCGACCGGCCCGGGCGGGCAGAGCGTCAACACCACCGACTCCGCCGTCCGGATCACCCACCTCCCGACGAATCTCGTCGTCTCGATGCAGGACGAGAAGTCCCAGATCCAGAACCGGGCGAAGGCCCTCCGCGTCCTGCGCGCGCGGCTGTACGAGCTCGAGCGGGCGAAGCAGCGGGCCGAGCTCGAGAGCGCCCGGCGGTCTCAGATCGGGAGCGGAGAGCGGGCGGAGAAAATCCGCACCTACAACTTCCCGGAGAACCGCGTCACGGATCACCGGGTCAAGCTGACCGCGCACCGGCTCGAAGCGGTGCTCGGCGGCGAGCTGGACGAGTTCACCGGCGCGCTGGGCGACGAGGAGCGGCGCCGAGCGCTCGAAGCCGCTGCGGTGTGACGGTTCGGGACGCCCTCGCCGAAGGCGCGGCCTCGCTCGACCGGGCGGAGTGCCCCTCGCCGGACGTGGACGCCGAATGGCTGCTCGCCCATGTGCTCGGATGCCGCCGAAGTGAGCTGCTCATCTGTGGACCGGATCTCTCACCCGACGAGCTCGACCGATTCCGCGCGCTCGTCGCGCGGCGTGCCTCCCGCGAGCCGCTCGCCTACATCCTCGGCGAGTGGGGCTTCCGGCGGCTGACGCTCATCGTCGATCCGCGTGTCCTGATCCCGCGGCCGGAGACCGAGAGCGTCGTCGAGCGCTGCCTCGATCTTCTCCGTGACGTCGAGGCTCCCACCGTCCTCGACATCGGCGCCGGCTCCGGAGCGATCGCGCTCGCGATCGCGGACGAGCGGCCCGACGTCCGGATCGTCGCGACCGACGTCTCCTCGGCCGCCCTCGCGGTCGCGGAGGAGAACCGGCGCCGCGCGTCCCTGAACGGACGGGTGCGGTTTGTGCACGGTGACCTTCTCGCAGGAGAGGAAGGCCCCTTCCACCTCGTGGTCTCCAACCCGCCGTACGTCGCCTCCGCCGAGCTCGACGCGCTCGAGCCTGAGCTGAGAATCGAGCCGCGAGAGGCGCTAATCGGCGAAGGCGGCCACGAGGCAGTCGCCGGCGCGGCGCGCGAGACGCTCATTCCGGGCGGCGCGCTCGTGCTCGAGGTCGGCGACGGGCAGGCCGGCGACGTCGCAGCAAGGCTGCGGGAGCTCGGTTTCCGCGAGGTTCGTGTCTCGGAGGACCTGGCCGGCCGCGAGCGGGTGGTCGAGGGACGCTGGCCGTGACCGACGCAATGGTCGAGGCGATCCGGGCCGGCCGGCTCGTGATCCTCCCGACCGACACCGTCTACGGCCTCGCCGCGGACGCATTCGAGGAGGAGGCTGTGAGAGCTCTGTACCGCCTCAAGGGGCGGGGCGAGAACCAGCCGACCGCCCTGCTGGCGGCGAGCGCCGACGTCGTCTACGAGGCGATCCCGGAGCTCCGTGGCCGGGTGCTGCTGCGCGGGGGCTACACGCTGATCCTCCCGAACCCCGCCCGGCGGCTCCCCTGGCTGACCGGCGACCGAGCCGAAACGATCGGCGTGAGGATCCCGGAGCTGACCGGCGAAGCCCGATCGGTTCTCGACCGAGTCGGGGCCGTGGCGGCAACGAGCGCCAACCTTCCGGGCGAGCCGGATCCCCGGCGCCTAGAGGATGTCCCTGAGGCGCTCCTAGTCGGATCCGCGGCCGCTATCGACGGGGGAGAGCTGCCCGGCACGCCCTCCACGGTCATCGATCTCACAGGCCCCGATCCGGTCGTGATTCGAGAAGGCGCGGCTCCATTCGACGAGGCGCTCGCTCAGCTCGCCTGAGGCCCGGATACGATGGCGGCAATGGCCGTTGCGCAGGAGACGCTCGACCAGCTCCGCACCGCGGGTCTCACCGACGTCGATCCCGAGATCGCCGACCTGCTCGGCCAGGAGCTCGAGCGGCAGCGGGGACAGATCGAGCTGATCGCCTCCGAGAACTTCACCTGGCCCGCGGTATTCGAGGCCGTCGGCAGCACGCCGACGAACAAGTACGCAGAGGGGTACCCCGGCAAGCGCTACTACGGCGGCTGCGAGGTCGTCGACGAGATCGAGCAGCTGGCGATCGACCGTGCGAAGTCGCTCTTCGGAGCCGACCACGCGAACGTCCAGCCGCACGCGGGTGCACAGACGAACATGGCCGTCTACATGGCGGCGCTGAAGCCCGGCGACACGATCCTGTCGCTCGAGCTCTCCCACGGCGGCCACCTCACACATGGCCTCAAGGTCAACTTCTCGGGCCGGCTCTACACGATCGTCCACTACGGCGTCTCCCGCGAGACGAACATGGTCGACTACCACGACGTGCTCCACCTCGCGAAGGAACACCGGCCGAACCTGATCGTCTGCGGCGGGTCGGCGTACCCCCGGACCGTGGAGACCGACCAGTTCCGGAAGATCGCAGACGAGGTCGGCGCACTGCTCCTCTGCGACATGGCCCATTTCGCCGGGCTCGTCGCCGCCGGTCTCCATCCGAACCCGGTCGAGCACTGCGACTTCGTCACTTCGACGACGCACAAGACGCTCGCCGGGCCGCGCGCTGGGTTCGTCCTCTGCCGCGAGGAGCACGCACAGGCCGTCGACCGAGCCGTCTTCCCCGGGATGCAGGGCGGGCCGCTGCAGCACACGATCGCCGCGAAGGCGACCTGCTTCCGGATCGCAGCCACCGAGGCGTTCAAGGATTACCAGCGCCAGGTGCGCGCGAATGCGGACACGCTCTCGGACACGCTGATGAAGGGCGGGCTCGACGTCCTCACCGGAGGCACCGACACGCACCTCCTCCAGCTCGACCTGCGCGGCACGGACTGGACCGGCAAGGACGCGGAGGAGCGGCTCGCCGACGTCAAGCTGACCGTGAATCGCAACACGGTGCCCTTCGACGAGCAGCCGCCGACCGTTGCCTCGGGAGTCAGGATCGGCACCCCTGCGGCAACCATGCGCGGGTTCGTCGAGGAGGACTTCGCGGAGGTCGGACAGGTCATCGTCCAGGCGCTTCGTGAGGGCGCCGACGTCGCGGCCCTCGCAAACCGGAGCGTCGCTCTCTGCGACAAGCATCCGCTCTATCCGGGGTTCCGCGGCTTCACGACCTACCTCGCGTGACCGCCGTCGCGACCGAGCTCGCTCGCACGGCTGGGCCGCCGCTGTCGGTGCAATGCCGGAGGGCACAGTGTGAGTAACACGGGCCCGGAGAGCAGTGTGCCGGCAGCAGCGGCAGGCGACGGCGGAGCCGGGCTCCGCCCGGCGGGAGCGGTTGCCGTCCAGCAGGGCGAGCGCCTGATCGTCGTCGAGCATCCGCTCGTCCAGCACAAGCTCTCGTACCTGCGCGAGAAGGACACGCCGACCGTGCACTTCCGCAAGATCGCGAACGAGGTCACGCTGCTCCTCACCTACGAGGCGACGAAGGACTTCCCGACCGAGGACGTCGAGATCGAGACGCCACTCGAGCGGACGACCGTGCAGCGCATCTCCGGGAAAAAGGTCGCCGTCTGCCCGGTGCTCCGCGCCGGGATGGGGATGCTCGACGGGGTGCTGTCGCTCGTCTCCGGCGCTCGGGTCGGGTTCATCGGTCTGTACCGCGACGAGGAGACGCTGGAGCCGGTCGAGTACTACGTCAAGCTGCCGAACGACCTCGAGGACCGCGACGCGATCGTGCTCGACCCGATGCTCGCCACAGGGAACTCGAGCGTCGCGGCGATCGCGAAGGTCAAGGACGCCGGCGCTCGCACGGTCACGCTCGTCTGTCTCGTCGCCGCCCCGGAGGGGATCGAGCGCGTGCATTCGGCGCATGCCGAAGTCCGGATCGTCACGGCGTCGGTCGACCGGGGGCTGAACGAGAAGGGCTACATCGTTCCCGGTCTCGGCGACGCCGGAGACCGCCTGTACGGCACGAAGTAGGGGCCTGTGGACACTCTGCGCGACAACCCGGAGGTCATCTGGGGGTTTCTGCTCGCGCTGGCGGTCGTCCTGCTCCTTACGCCCGGCGTCGGGCGGTTCGCCCGGTTCATCGGCGTCGTGGACAAGCCGGGGGAGACGCGGCGGGTGCACACGCATCCGGTCCCGCGGCTGGGCGGGATCGCGCTGCTGCTAGGGATCTTCGTCCCGGCGCTCGCGTTCCTCGAGCTGGACGGGCCCTACCGCGGGATCCTGCTCGGCGCCGCGATCGCGACAACGGTCGGGGCGATCGACGACTTCCGCGGCTTGCCGTGGTGGGGGAAGCTGGGCGGCCAGGTCGCCGCCGGCGCGGTCGCCGTCGGCTTCGGCGTCACCGTCGACCGCTTCACGTTCCCCGGCTTCGGGAGCCAGGAGCTGCCGGAGTGGGCGGCCGGCGCCGCAACGATCGTCTGGGTCGTCGCGATCATGAACATGGTCAACTTCCTCGACGGGATGGACGGCCTGGCGGCCGGCATCTGCGCGATCGCCGGCTCGACGTTCGCGATCATCGGGCTCTCGCTCGGCGCCCCGGAAGCGGCGCTGCTGGCTGCGATCGTCGCCGGCGCTTGCTTTGGGTTCCTGCACCACAACTTCTATCCGGCGCGGATCTTCATGGGCGACTCCGGAGCGCTCCTGCTCGGCTTCCTGCTCGCCACCCTCGCGATCGAAGGCCTCGTCAAGACGGCCGCGTTGGCGACCCTCGTCCTGCCGCTGCTCGTGCTCGCGATCCCGATCGTGGACACTTCGTTCGTCGTCGCAAAGCGGCTCAAGTACCGCCAGCCGCTCTACGAGGCCGACCGCACGCACCTCCACCACCGGTTCATGAACATCGGCTTCTCGCAGAAGCGCGCGGTCGTCTACATGTACGCGTGGTGCGGGATCCTGGCCGCGGCGGCGCTTTCAACCCGCTTCCTGCCGCCGCGCCCGCGCGGCGAGTGGGATCTCTCGAATGCGGTGATCGCAGGCGGCATGGCGCTCCTCGCGCTCGCGGCGTCGGCCTACATCGCCTACATCCTCGAGATCGTCAAGCTCGCGAACCCGCGCATCCGCCGCCGCGAGGAGCAGGCGAGGCACGACGCACGGCGCAGCGCCTAGGACAGGAGGGTTCGCCGCAAAGGCGGCTGCGTCGCCGGGCAGCACTGCTCGCTCCCAGTCGGCGTCCTCTCAGTCGCGCCCGTATCTCGTTGATACGAACGCTCCCTGCGTCCTCGCCTGGAAACGAGCAGCGCACACCGGCAACGAGCGCCTTTTACGACGAACCCTCCTCGCTACAAGCTCAGGCAGTTTTCGCAGAGCCATGCGGGTTTTCGCTGTTACAAACTTTGGTATGCTCGGCCCGGAATGGAGCGCGCCCCTCGCGAGTCGCTAGACCCGGCTGGGGCAGGCGCCGTCCTTCTCGGCACCACCGTGGCCGGTATCGGCGTCGGCGCGCTCGTGGGCTGGCTGGCGGGCGCCTGGCCGATCGGAGCCCTCGTCGGCGCGATCGTCAGCATCCCCGCAGGAATCTTCGCCGTCTACCGCCGCTACCGCGGAGTGTTCTCGTGAGAGACGTCTGG
Organism: Gaiellaceae bacterium; assembly: GCA_035265935.1. Taxonomy (GTDB): domain Bacteria; phylum Actinomycetota; class Thermoleophilia; order Gaiellales; family Gaiellaceae; genus JACDAN01. The sequence continues at coordinate 18,196 of DATFOC010000046.1, read as the reverse complement.
GCGACGCCGCGGCCCGTTCCGAGCCGGCTCGTCCCGGTGGCCGCAGGCGCAGCCGTCGTGGCGCTCGCGCTTCCGGTCTTCGTCGCCGCCGGCTGGCCGCTCCGCGGCTGGGCGCTTGGTGCGATCCTCTGGCTCTGCGCCCAGGCACTCGGCGTGCTGCTCTCACGCCTGCAGCTCGGCGCCGATAATCTCGCCGCCTCAGGCGTGAGGGGAGTCGGGATGATGTTCAGGCCGGTGGCCGTGATGGTGGTCGTGATCGTCGTCGCGGCGTCGAATCAGGAAGTCGGCCTCGCGGCGGGCGCGGTCTACGCGCTCGCGTACACCCTCGAGCTCGGCCTGTCGCTCCTCACCTACTTCGGGAATCCCGCGCACCGATGAGACGGCTGTTCTTCCTCGCGACCACCCTCGTCCTCGCCTTCCCGGCCACGGCACTCGCCTCGACCGTCGAGGGCGAGGACGAGGAGAAGTTCGACCCCTCGGAAGAGTGGCTGCTGCACGACTGGATCCCGATTCACCTCGGCCCGATCGACCTCTCCATCAACAAGGCGGTCGCCTACCTGATGCTCGGCTCCGTGCTGACGATCCTCCTGGGGTGGTTGCTGATGCGCTGGCGCCTGGGCACCGACCCGGATCGCCGCCAGACGGTCGGGGAGTGGGTCTACGAGATCACGCAGACCCAGATCGCGGAACAGGGGCTGCCGACCAAGGCGATCGCGCGCTGGTTCCCGTATGTGGCCTCGCTGGCCCTCTTCATCTGGGTCGTGAACATGATCGGGTTCATCCCGCTGCCGCTCTCGGATGAGACGTTCGAACTCTTTGGCGTCGAGCTGCCGACGCTCGGGATCTACGCCGCGACCTCGACGCTCTCGGTGACGCTCACCCTCGCCTTGATGACGTTCGTCTTCACCCACATCGAAGGAATCCGGGAAAACGGCGCCGGCAAGTACTTCAAGAGCTGGATTCCCGAAGTCCCGAAGGCGATGTACCCCCTGATCGTGCCGCTCGAGATCCTCGGCCAGTTCATGCGGCTGATCTCACTCTCCGTCCGGCTCTACGCGAACATGCTCGCCGGCCACATGCTGATCCTCACCTTCATCGGGCTGATGTTCGTGCTGGAGAACGTGATCCTGGCTCCGCTCGTCGTCCCCGCCGCCACGGCGTTCTACCTCTTCGAGATCCTGATCGTGGTCTCGATCCAGGCCTACATCTTTGCCGCCCTGTCAGCCATCTACATCGGGTCGGCCATCGAGCCCGAGCACTAAGTGGTTCGTCCGGCCCCACTCACCGGTTTGTGGCGCACGATAAGACTGCGCCACTCGTCGTCCTCAGTCGCGCCCATATCAACTGATATGGACGCTCCCTGCGTCCGAGATTGGCTTGCTTCTCGCACCCCCACAAATCCGGCAGCGGTGCCGGACGAACCACTAGGAAGGAGCACCACATGAACCTCGCTGCAATCGTCTTTGCGGCCGCCGAGGACGGCGTCGACGCCGGCAAGGCGGTCGCGCTCGCTCTCGGGATCGGCCTCGGCTCGCTCGGCGCCGGCATCGGCATCGGGAACATCTTCGGCTCGATGATCCAGGCCGTCGCGCGGCAGCCGGAGCTACGAGGAGAGCTGACGGGCATCCAGTGGCTCGGCTTCGCCCTCACCGAAGCAGTCGTCTTCTACGGCCTCATCGGCGGACTGCTCGCGTTCGTCCTGGTCTAACGATGGCTGTCGTCGCCGCCAATCCCCTAATCGAGGTCGTGCCCGGCCTCATGATCTGGACGCTCGTGTGCTTCGGCATCACGTTCTTCGTGCTGCGGAAGTACATCTTCGGGCCGGTCCAGAAGGCGATCGACGCCCGCCGGGACCGGATCCGGCAGGCCATCGAGGAAGCGGACAAGGCCCGCGCAGAGGCCCGCGCCCTGCTCGAGGAGCACCGCGCGATGATCCAGCAGGCCCGCGGCGACGCTGAGGGAATCCTCGCCGAGGCGAGGCGCGTCGCGGACTCGCAGCGCGAACGGATGAAGGAGGAGCTCGAGGCGGAGCGCCAGCGCAGGCTCGACGACACGACGAAGCAGATCGAGGCCGAGACGCGCCGCGCGCTGGAGCAGATCCGCGGCGAGGTCGCGGAGCTGACCGTGATCGCCACGAGCAAAGTCACCGGCAAAGTCCTCACGGACGAGGATCACCGCCGGTTGATCGACGAGGCGATCGGCGACCTCGACTTCTCGGTCCTCGAGGAGGGGTCCCGCAACTAGTGGCGGTCGCGCAGCGCATCTATGCCAACGCGCTCTTCGAGGCCGCGAAGGAGAAGGGCAACCTCGACGCGGTCCGACAGGAGCTCGAGGAGTTCCTCTCGGCCATGGAGCAGGTGCCCGAGCTGCGCGCGCTGCTCGAGAACCCGGAGATCGACACGCACGACCGGGTCGCGGCGCTGCGCTCGATCCTCGCCGACGTCGACGAGCTCGTCCGGAACTTCCTGCTCCTCACCGCAGAGAAGGGACGGACGCACGAGCTCCCCGTGATCGTCCAGGAGTTCGAGACGCTCGTCGCGCGCGAGGAGGGGATCCTCGACGTCGAGCTCACGACCGCCGTCGAGCTCTCCGACGACGCGGCGCGCCAGATCCTCGGGCGGATCGAGGGCGTCTCCGACCGCAAGCTTCGCGCGACCCGCAGGGTCGACCCCAACCTGATCGGAGGATTCGTGCTGCAGGCCGGATCGCATCGCGTGGATGCGAGCGTCCGGTCCCGCCTCGACACCCTCCGCCGTCAGCTGACCGGAACCGGAAGGAGCTAACCGCAGTGCGCCTACGTCCAGAAGAGATCACCTCGATCCTCAAGGAGCGGATCGAGCAGTACGACGTCGAGACGGACCTCGCCGAGGTGGGCGGTGTGCTCCAGGTCGGCGACGGTATCGCCCGTATCCACGGGCTCGAGAACGCCGTCTCCCTCGAGCTGCTGGAGCTGGAACACGGCGTCACCGGCATAGCGCTCAACCTCGAGGAGGACAACGTCGGCGCCGCGCTCTTCGGCGACTGGGAGCTCGTCAAGGAAGGCGAGCCCGTGCGTCGTTCGGGCCAGGTCGCAAGCGTCCCGGTCGGCGACGCGCTAATCGGCCGGATCGTCGATCCGCTCGGCAATCCGCTCGACGGCGGCGCGCCGATCGAGACGAGCGAGCGCAGGCCGCTCGAGTTCAAGGCCCCCGGCGTCGTCGACCGGCAGCCGGTGCACGAGCCGCTCCAGACGGGCCTGAAGTCGATCGACTCGATGGTTCCGATCGGGCGTGGCCAGCGCGAGCTGATCATCGGCGACCGCTCCACCGGCAAGACCGCGATTCTCGTCGACACGATCCTCAACCAGCGCGGCCAGGACATGATCTGCATCTACGTCGCCATCGGCCAGAAGGCGTCGACCGTCGCACAGGTGTACGAGCGGCTGCGGGACGAGGGCGCGATGGACTACACAATCATCGTCAGCGCCGCCGCCGCGGAAGCAGCGCCGATCAAGTGGATGGCGCCGTTCGCCGGCGCCGCCATGGGCGAGCACTTCCTCTTCGACGGCCGCCATGCGGTCTGCATGTACGACGACCTGTCCAAGCACGCCGACGCCTACCGCCAGATGTCGCTGCTCCTTCGCCGCCCGCCGGGCCGCGAGGCCTATCCGGGAGACGTCTTCTACCTCCATTCGCGGCTACTCGAGCGGGCCGTGAAGCTCTCGGACGAGCTCGGCGGCGGCTCGCTCACCGCCTTGCCGGTCATCGAGACCCAGGCAGGCGACATCTCTGCGTACATCCCGACGAACGTCATCTCCATCACCGACGGGCAGATCTTCCTCGAGACCGACCTCTTCTTCTCCGGCGTCCGGCCGGCGATCAACGTCGGCGTCTCCGTCTCGCGGGTCGGTGGGAATGCGCAGACGAAGGCGATGAAGAAGGTCGCAGGCCGCCTGCGTCTCGACCTCGCCCAGTACCGCGAGCTGGAGGCGTTCGCGCAGTTCGGGTCGGAGCTCGACCCGCAGACGCAGCGCACGCTCGCCCGCGGCGAGCGCATGGTCGCGACGCTGAACCAGCCGCAGTACAAGCCGTGGCCGATGGAGGAGCAGGTCGTCGCGATCTGGGTTGCCGTCAACGGCTACCTCGACGAGGTGCCGGTCGACCAGGTGCCGCGGTTCCAGGAGGAGCTGCGGGAATACCTACGGACCGAGGGCGAGATCTACAAGACCATCGGGGAGAGCGGCGACCTCGGCGGCGACCTCGAGGAGAAGCTCAAGGCCGAAGTCGAGAAGTTCCAGGGCAGCTTCTCCGTGCAGGAGACCTCGGCCATCTAGGTCATGGCGGAAGTCCAGGACATCAAGCGCCGGATCCGATCGGTCCGGAACACGCGCAAGATCACAAAGGCGATGGAGCTCGTCGCCGGCGCCCGCCTGCGGCGGGCCCAGGCCCGGATCGAGGCGATGCGGCCGTACGCGGACCGGATGCTGGAGCTGATGGTCGGCACCGCACGGGCCAGCACGTCGGTCCGCGGCCTGCCGCTGCTCCAGCGGAGGGAGATTCGGACGGCCGCGATTCTCGCGCTCACCGGCGACCGGGGCCTGGCCGGCGCGTTCAACGCGCAGGTCCTGCGGCACGTTTTCGCCGTCGAGCGGCGGCTGCGTGACGAAGGCGTCGACGTCCGCTGGCTCGTGTCCGGCCGCAAGGGCGCCTCGACGCTGAGGTTCCGCCGCTACGAGCTGGGGCAGTCCTGGATCGGGTTCAGCGACCGTCCCGCGTACTCGGATAGCCAGGCGATCGCGCACCACATCACCGAGCTCTACGCCGAGGAAGAGGTCGACCAGGTGATCGTGGTCTACAACCACTTCGAGTCGCCGCTCGTCCAGCGGGTCGTCGAGCAGGAGATCCTCCCGATCCCGGAGAGCGTGCTCGAGTCGGGAAACGAGGCCCCGGGGCTCGTCGGCGACTTCATCTACGAGCCGGAGCCCGAGCTGATCCTCGAGCGGCTCCTTCCCGTGTACGTCGAGACCGAGCTGTACCGGGCGCTTCTCGAATCGGCGGCGTCGGAGCAAGGAGCGCGGATGACAGCGATGCGCAACGCCTCGAAGAACGCGGCCGAGCTGATCGAGAGCCTGACCCTGGCCATGAACCGCGCCCGCCAGGCCGAGATCACCCAGGAGATCCTGGAAGTCGTCGCCGGCGCGGACGCCCTCACGGGTTCCTAACCCCCGAGCCGATCAGAACGTCTAATCGAGGGCAAGCGCACCGCGCGTTTATGCTCTAGACCTCCGATGGCGCAAAAGGAAAAAGGGCGCGAAGTTCTCTCGGCAGGCGCCGGCCTGGCGGCCGAGGTCGCGCTCGAGAGCGGAGGCGAGCTCGGCGAGATCACGGCGGTTCGCGCTCGGGGCTACTGGGAGCAGGTCTGGATCCGCTTCAAGAAGGACAAGGTCGCGATCGCGAGCGGCTTCGTCATCATCCTGCTGATCCTGGCCGCCTTCCCCGGCGCGCCGCTTGCCGAGAAGTGGCTCGAGCACGGGCCGAACGACATCTTCCCGACTCCCGGCGTCGGCGTCGACATGAACCTCGTGCCGGTCGGCCCGAACACGCACGCCACGAACTTCAACCCGGAGACCGGCCGCGAGGAGGCCGTCTACTTCCCACTCGGGACCGCGGACACGCTCGGCCGCGACGAGTTGCTGCGCCTCATGTACGGCGCGCGGGTCTCGCTGGAGGTCGCGATCGGGGCGACGCTGCTCTCAATGTTCATCGGGGTACTCCTCGGCGCCACCGCCGGCTACTTCAGGGGCTGGATCGACTCACTGATCTCCCGCTTGACGGAGATCGTCATGGCGTTCCCGTTGCTCCTGTTCGTCATCGCGCTCGCCGCGACGGTCGGCGACCGCATGCAGGACATCACCCTCGGGGGCGCCTTGTCCCCCGGCGTGCTGATGCTCGTCCTCGTGGGCGGCGTCTTCGGCTGGTTCTATCCGGCCCGGATCATCCGCGCGCAGGTGCTGTCCCTCCGCGAGAAGGAGTTCATCGAGGCGGCGCAGATGGTCGGCTCGAGCGACTGGCGCATCATCCGGTCGCATCTGCTGCCCCACCTGGTCGCGCCGATCATCGTGTACTCGACGCTGATCGTCGCCCAGTTCGTGCTCTTCGAAGCCGGTCTCTCGTTCCTCGGCGTGGGCATCGAGCTGCCCACGGCGAGCTGGGGCTCGCTGCTCTCGACGGCACCCGACTTCTACCTGCAGCAGCCGTGGTTGATGGTCTGGCCGGGGGCTGCCGTGCTGATCACGACCCTCTCCTTCAACCTGCTCGGCGACGGGCTGCGGGATGCGTTCGATCCGCGGGGATCGGCCCACTGATTCGGGCCAAGAAGTTCTCTTAATCACCCGCTAACTAACTCTCATCGCCCTCGTCTGATGAGACGGGACACGCATGTGTCCTGAGTCGACGCAACCGCCTGTGTCGGCTCGAAACGCGGAAAGGAGTCTCATGCACAGACGACTCATGCTTTCGGTCGCGATGCTCCTGGTTGGTGCCGGGCTGCTGGCGGCGTCCGCTGTTGCGGGCCCCACCACCAGCGCTGCTCCCCAGGGCAACCAGACCGGAGACGCAAGAGTCGGCGGCACGTTCAAGCACAGCCTGAGCGTCGACATCGACTATGTCGATCCGCAGCTCTGGTACTACGTGCCGTCGTGGACGATCGCGTACTCGACGTGCTCGATGCTCCTGAACTACCCGCACGCTCCGGCCCCTCGTGGGTCCCGGCTCGTGCCCGAGGTTGCTCAGGGGTTCCCGACCATCTCGCGTAACGGTCTGATCTACACCTTCAAGCTGAAGAGGTCGTACCGTCTCAGCAACGGGCAGCCGCTCACCGCGCGCAACTTCGCGTGGGCGATCAACCGCTCGCTGCAGAAGCGGATGGCCTCTCCGGCTCAGCCGTTCATCGAGGACATCGCGGGCGCCTCGGCCGTCATCGACGGTCGTGCGTCGCGGGCCTCGGGCGTCACGACTCCGAATGCGTACACGCTTCGGATTCGGATGACCAAGCGGGCTCCTGACCTGCTGTCTCGCCTCGCGATGCCGTTCTTCTGCGGCATCCCGGCGAACCTGCCGGTCAACCCGGACGGCGTCTCGGCGCCGGTTGTCGGGTCGGGCCCGTACTTCATCAAGGAGTGGACGAAGAACCGGCGCATCGTGCTGGCTCGGAACCGCTTCTACCGCGGTCCTGCACCGCACAACGTGAACGGCTTCGAGATCGACATCGGGCTCCCGCTCGAGACGATCAAGCTGAACATCGACCGCGGCGCCACCGACACGGGTGACATCCCGCCGGCAGCGCACGCGGACCTCGGTCGACGGTACGGCGTCAAGAAGGCGTCCCCGGGTCGCTACTTCGCGAACCCCGCGCCGACGATCCTGTACCTGGCGATGAACCACGAGCGGCGGCTCTTCGGGGCCCCGAGCGGCGGTCGGCATTCCACGGCCGGCAACGTTCGGCTCAAGAAGGCCGTGAACTTCGCCATCGACCGTCAGTCGATGCTCACGCAGCGTGGTGCCTACGCAGGCGTCACGAACGATCAGTACATGCCGCCGAGCATGCGCGGCTTCCGGAACGTCGCCATCTACCCGCGGCGGCCCAACCTGAGCCAGGCGAGATCGCTCTCGAGTGGCCAGCAGCGGGGCGGGGACGGCGTGTTCTACTGCTCGAACCGGGCTCCGGCTCCGGCGACGTGTCAGATCGTCCAGGCGAACCTGCGGAACATCGGCTTGAACATGGACATCAAGCTGTTCCCGCGGGCTACGCAGTTCGAGCTCACGGGACGGCGTGGTGAGCCGTTCGACCTGACCCTCGAGGGTTGGCACATGGACTACTTCGATCCGTACGACTTCATCTTCCTGGTCGACGGAACGACGATCCGGCCTGCCAACAACGTCAACTTCTCGTACTTCAACTCGGCTGCCTTCAACCAGAAGATCACGCGGGCGAAGAGGCTGGTTGGCGTCGAGAGGTATCGCGCGTTCTCGAACCTCGATCACGACCTCGTTCGCAACGGTGCGCCGCTCGCGACGTACTCGAGCCCGAACGATCGTCACTACGTCTCCTCGCGCGTCGGGTGCTACCACTACCACCCGGTGTTCACGTGGGACTACGGCGCTCTCTGCCTCAACAGGTAGATCGCGTCTGAACGGAAAGGGCGCCGGCTTCGGCCGGCGCCCTTTAATTTCTTCCATTAGGCGCACACGAAGCACCAGCGGTAAGCTTGTGACCCCTCCTCACCAGACCCAGGAGCGGCGCGAATGTACAGGTATCTGATCCGACGACTCTTGTGGGCGGGCGTTCTCTTCCTCTCCGTCACCATCGTCTCGTACATCATCTTTTTCCTCGTCCCAGCTGAGCCCGCTCGCCTGATCGCGGGGCCGCAGGCGCCACCCGACCAGGTCGAGCGCGTTCGAAAGCAGATGGGCCTCGACGACCCGGTGGTCGTCCAGTACGGACGCTTCCTCGGCGGCATGATGCCCGTCAGCTTCGACGACGGGTTCCACCTCAAGGCGCCCTCGCTCGGCCGCTCCTACGCGACGCGCCAGCCGGTCACCGAGATCATCAAGGACGCCGCGCCAGTCACGGCCTCACTCGTTTTCGGCGGCGCGATTCTCTGGATGCTGATCGCGGTGCCAATCGGAATCCTCTCGGCCCTGCGTCCGCGATCGCTGTTAGACCGGTCGGCGATGGTGTTCGTCCTGATCGGGATCTCCGCGCATCCCGTCTGGATCGGCCTGATCCTCATCTACTTCGTCGGGTACAGGGCGGGGTTGACGCCGCTCGGGGGCTACTGCGACATGATCAACCCGTCGACCGACTGCGGTGGACCGATCGAGTGGGCCCACTCGCTCATCCTTCCGTGGATCACGTTCGCGATCCTCTTCGCCGCGCTCTACGTCCGAATGATCCGCGCGAACGTCCTAGAAGCAATGAACGAGGACTACGTGCGCACGGCCCGTGCGAAGGGCGCGCCCGAGTGGCTCGTCATGCGCTCGCACGTCCTGCGGAACGCGATGTTGCCGGTGGTGACCATGCTCGGCATGGACATCGGCGTGGCGCTGGGAGGGGCGATCTTCACCGAAGCGGTTTTCGGCCTGCCTGGGCTCGGCCGCAGCGCGCTCCAGGCGCTCGAGGGATTCGACCTCCCGGCGGTGATGGGAATCGTCGTGTTCGCGACCATTTGCGTGATCGTCTTCAACCTGTTCGTCGACCTTCTGTACGCAGTCATCGATCCGCGCATTAGGCTCTCGTAGCCCATGCACGAGGCGACCCAGGAGACTCGGTAGATGGCCCTGCTCGAGGTCAACGATCTCAAGACCTACTTCCGCACCGACGACGGCATCGTCAAGGCCGTGGACGGCGTCAACTTCACGGTCGAGAAGGGCAAGACGCTCGGGATCGTGGGCGAGTCGGGCTGCGGCAAGAGCGTCACCTGCCTGACGATGATGGGGCTGAACAACCGCCGAAACACGATCACGAGCGGCCAGGCGCTCTTCAAGGGCGAGGACCTCCTGACAATGAAGCCGAGCAAGCTCCGGGACGTCCGCGGCAACGACATCGCGATGATCTTCCAGGACCCGATGACCTCGCTGAACCCGGTCCACACGATCGGCCGCCAGCTCGTCGAGGCGATTCAGCTCCACCGCGACGTCACGACCAAGGCTGCGAAGACACGTGCGCTCGAGCTCCTCAAGGCCGTCGGGATCCCGCGTGCGGACCGGCGGATCGGCGACTACCCCCACCAGTTCTCCGGCGGGATGCGGCAACGCGTGATGATCGCGATGGCGCTCATCAACGACCCGGACCTTTTGATCGCCGACGAGCCGACCACGGCGCTCGACGTCACCACCCAGGCACAGATCCTCGAGCTGATGAACCGGCTCCAGCGTGAGTTTGGGAGCGCGATCATTCTCGTCACCCACGACCTCGGCGTCGTCGCGGAGACGGCGGACGATGTCGTCGTCATGTACGCGGCGCGGGTTGTCGAAAATGCGCCGGTCGAGAACCTCTTCAACCGGCCTCACATGCCGTACACGTGGGGGCTGCTGGGGTCGCTGCCTCGGCTCGACGCTGACATGGAGCGCCTGACGCAGATCCCCGGCCAGCCGCCGTCGCTGCTGAACCCGCCGCGCGGTTGCCGGTTCCACCCGCGCTGCCCGTACGTCATGAGCGTCTGCAAGGAGAAGGAGCCGGAGCTGCGGCCGATCAGCAACGACCCGACGCACCTCCAGGCCTGCCACCTCGACGAGCAGACGAAGGATCGGGAGGCCGCCAAGCTCCTCGCGGGAACGCTCGCGGAGGTTTCCTAGGTGTCCAGCGCGCCCTCGACGAACGACCGGTCGCGAATCACGAGTGGCGACGAGCTACTTGTGGTCGACGATCTGAAGAAGCACTTCCCGGTCACGCGGGGCATCGTGTTCCAGAAGGAGGTCGCGTCCGTCAAGGCGGTCGACGGAGTCTCCTTTACCGTGCGCTCCGGCGAGACGCTCGGCGTCGTCGGCGAGTCTGGCTGCGGCAAGTCGACGATGGCGCGATGCGTCATGCGGCTGCTCGATCCGACTGGTGGCAAGGTCATCTTCGACGGACGGGACATCACGAACCTGTCGCGCGCCGACATGCGGCCGATCCGCCGCGAGCTGATGATGATCTTCCAGGACCCGTTCGCGTCGCTGAATGCGCGGAAGCGGGTCGGTTTCATCATCGCGGAGGCTCTCGAGGTGCACAAGATGGGCAGTGCCGCACAGAACAAGCGCCGCGTGCAGGAGCTGCTCGAGGTCGTCGGCCTGAACCCGGAGCACTACAACCGCTTCCCGCACGAGTTCTCGGGCGGGCAGCGCCAGCGGATCGGCGTCGCGCGGGCCCTCGCGGTCAACCCGAAGCTGATCGTCTGCGACGAGCCGGTATCCGCCCTCGACGTGTCGGTGCAGGCGCAGATCCTGAACCTGCTGAAGGACCTCCAGGACCAGTTCGGCCTCACGTACATCTTCATCGCGCACGACCTGAACGTCGTCCGTCACATCTCCGACCGGGTGCTCGTGATGTATCTGGGGAAGGTGGCGGAGACGGCGGATCGGGAGAAGCTCTACGCCGAGCCGAAGCACCCCTACACCGGGGCGCTTCTGTCGGCCGTTCCGATCCCGAACCCGCAGCTCGGCCGCGCGCGCAAGCCGATCGTTCTCCAGGGCGACGTTCCGAGCCCACTCAACCCGCCGTCGGCGTGCAACTTCCACCCGCGCTGCCCGCGGTTCCAGGAGGGCCATTGCGATGTCGAGCACCCGCCCCTGTATCCGTTCGGTGAGGGTCATGTCGCGGCGTGCCACTATCCGCTCGAGGGCTGGCCGCTGACCGAGGAAGAGATGCGGCGGCCCAGTGGGCGGGCCGCGCCGGCTCCGGCCGAGCAGTCGGCCGAGCCGACGCCGACCACCTAGGCAGACAAGTGTGGGTCGCGGCCCTCAGCCGCCTCGTCGGGCTCTTCCTGCTCGCCGCGGCGGTGACGCTCGGCGGCGCGCTCGTGTTCGGGATCGCCTTCGGCGCCGACGCCGCGCGAGCGATCTCGGTCGGCTTCTACCTGACCGGATCGTTCATGCTCGTCGCGGGATTCTTCGTCGGGAATCGCGGTCCCGTGCGCTTCCGCCGGGACAAAGAGGCGCCGCTTTTCTGGGGATCGCGATTCGTGCGCTGGGCATCGCCGTCGGAGCGGGAGGAGAACATCAACCTCTCGGCCGTCTTCATCGTCCTCGGATTCGTGCTCATTCTCGTCGGCGTCGCTGCCGACAATCGTTACGACCTGGTTTGAATTTCGGATGGCGGTCAGCCGCCGGCCTAACTATGTTTTGGATGCTCCGTCATAAAAGGACGTGCGCCTGGTGAAACCGATGACGAAACAGTGCGAGCGCGCCCGTGAGTGCGCCTCGCTGCGCCTGGACGGCGAGCTCTCCGAGTTCGAGCAGGCGCTCCTGGGCGCGCACCTCGCGCGCTGCGAGCCGTGCCGGTCGTTCGCGCACGAGCTCGAGTCGCTGACGGATCACATGCGCTCCACGCCGCTCGCCCGCCTCGAGCAGCCGGTGTCGCTGCCGGCGCGCCGGAGGCTGGTGTCCCGGCGCCCGGTGGAGATCGCGGCAGCCGCGGCGCTCATGCTCACGACGCTCGGCGTCGCCGGTGCGCTCAGAACAGTAGAGACGAACAACCCGACGCTCAGCTTCGGCGCGCCGGGCGTCTCGAACACGCTCGAGAGCCGCGAGTTCAGCGACATCCGCCGCGAGATGCTCCGGCCCCCCGCCCGGCAAATCTCGCCGGGCGGCCTCAACCTCCCGATTACCTAGGAGCAGACCGGTACGGTTGAGGCGTGTACGCCTCGCCGGTCACCTCCTACGTCTGAGCGCTCGACCATGCCGCCAGGTTGGCGGACGCGTCAGAGCGACACGGTTTTCTGGCCTCGGAGCGGGAGCGCTCCGATAGACTTGCGAGCGGCAGGCGCCCGCCCAGATGGCGCCGCCCATTTCTACTTCGATTGAGGATGCGGGAGGCTCGTGGCAACTGATTCGGACCAGAAAAACAGGGGCAAGATCGTCGAGATCAAGGGCGTCGTCATTGACGCCGTCTTCCCCAACGAGCTACCGCAGATCTACTCCGCGCTCCGCATCACCGTCGACGACCGCGAGCTGATCGCCGAGGTGCAGCAGCACCTCGGGGACGACCGCGTCCGCGCCGTCGCTATGGATTCGACCGATGGGCTCGCACGCGGGCTGGACGTCGAGAACACTGGCCAGCCGATCTCCGTGCCAGTCGGGGACGCGACGCTTGGCCGGCTCTGGAACGTGATCGGCGATCCGATCGACAAGGGCGAGGAGCTGCCGGCCGACGCCGAGCGCTGGCCGATCCACCGGGACCCGCCGAGCTTCCGCGAGCTTTCCCCGACCGTCGAGATCTTCGAGACTGGGATCAAGGTCATCGACCTGATCGCCCCGTACGTGCAGGGCGGCAAGGTCGGCCTTTTCGGAGGCGCCGGCGTCGGCAAGACCGTGCTGATCCAGGAGCTGATCCACAACGTCGCGCAGGAGCACGGCGGCGTCTCCGTCTTCGCCGGCGTCGGTGAGCGCACTCGCGAGGGCAACGACCTCTGGCTCGAGATGGAGGAGTCCGGCGTGCTCAACAAGGTCGCGCTCGTCTACGGGCAGATGAACGAGCCGCCCGGTGCCCGGCTCCGCGTCGGCCTGTCCGGGCTGACGATGGCCGAGTACTTCCGCGACCAGGGGCAGAACACGCTGCTCTTCATCGACAACATCTTCCGCTTCGTCCAGGCGGGCTCCGAGGTTTCCGCGCTGCTCGGCCGCATGCCGAGCGCCGTCGGCTACCAGCCGACCCTGGCGACCGAGATGGGCCAGCTCCAGGAGCGCATCACCTCGACGCGCACCGGCTCGGTCACCTCGGTGCAGGCGATCTACGTGCCGGCCGACGACCTCACGGACCCTGCGCCGGCGAACACGTTCGCCCATCTCGACGCCACGACGGTGCTGTCGCGGGCGATCGTGGAGCAGGGGATCTACCCAGCGGTCGACCCGCTCGACTCGTTCTCCCGCGCGCTCCAGCCGGGGATCGTCTCGGACGAGCACTACGAGACGGCGACCCGCGTCCAGGAGGTGCTGCAGCGGTATCGCGACCTGCAGGACATCATCGCGATCCTCGGGATGGACGAGCTCTCGGACGAGGACAAGGTTGTCGTCCAGCGCGCCCGCAAGATCCAGCGGTTCCTCTCGCAGCCGAACTTCGTGGCCGAGCAGTTCACCGGCACGCCCGGCAAGTACGTCAAGCTCGAGGACACGATCGACGGCTTTCGCCAGATCCTGGATGGCAAGCATGACGATCTCCCCGAGCAGGCGTTCTACATGGTCGGGACGATCGACGAGGCCATGCAGAAGGGTCGCGAGATGAGCGGCGAGGAGGCCGAGGAGCCCCAGGCGGAGGCCGAGGAGGAAGAGGCTCCCGAGGCCGAGGCCGCTGAGCCGGTCCCGGCCTAGTGGCAACAGAGGGACGCCACACATTCGATCTCTCGCTCGTCACGCCCGACGGGGCGGCGTTCGAGGGTGAGGTCGAGATGCTCATCGTCCCCGGCCAGGACGGCGAGATCGGCATCCTCGCGCGGCACGCGCCGCTCGTGGCGACGCTGAAGGCGGGCGGCACGCGCGTGCACATCCGCCGCGACGAGGAGATCCGCGAGTTCGCGACCGGCCCGGGCTTCTTCAAGGTGGAGCAGGACCGCGCGCTCGCGCTCGTCGACGACGCCGTCGACTCGCGGGAGATCGACCCCGAGCGGGCGCGCCAGCAGCTCGACGAGGCCAACACCGAGCTCGAGGCGATCGAGCGCGGCGAGTCGCAGGCGGACCGCTGGCAGGTCGAGCAGCGGATCCGCCACGCCGAGAACCAGCTCGAGGTCTACTCGGGCGGCGGGGGCGGACGCATCCGCACGATCGCGCCGCCGGGCTAGCCGCCGACTCGGTACACGACGTGGGTCACCTGCGGTGACTCCACCGAACGAACGAGCTCGATCGGCCTCCGCTCGGCCTGATCGAAGAGCCTGACGCCTGAGCCGAGCAACACCGGCGCGATGTGGATGTGCAGCTCGTCGAGCAGGCCGGCGTCGAGCGCCTGCTGGGCGACGTTCGCCCCGCCCGAGACCTGGACGTCTTTGTCGCCGGCGGCCTCCCGTCCCTGACGTACAGCCGCGTCGACCCCGTCGACGAAGGTGTATGTCGTCGTTCCGCGGACGAGCGGCTCGCGTTCGTGGTGCGTCACGACGAACACCGGCCCGTCGAAGGGCGGGTCGTCGCCCCACCAGCTCTTCGCGTTCGGGTCGTCCTCCCACGGGCCCGAGCCGCCGCTGAACATGCGCCGGCCCATGACGAACGCGCCAGTCCGCTCGCGCGTCTCGCGGACGAGATCCGCGTCTGCGTTCCTCTCGCCGCCCTCGCGGCCGTGCTGCTCGCGCCAGCTCTCGAGCCCGATGATCCACTGATGCAGGTCCTCGCCGTGCTCGCCGAGCGGCTCTTCCAGTGTCTGGTTCGGTCCCGCGACGAACCCGTCGATGGACATCGAGATGTTGAGAAAAGTTGTCATGTCCTTAGAGACCCTCGAAGGGCGAGGAAATCATCGTAGGATTATGGGGCGCCGGAGGGCGCAACCGGTCCGCGGGCAGGGCTGAGCCCACCTCCTGATGTTGCAGCACCCACATCCGATCTCTTCTCCGCCCGATGACGCGGACACGGGCCCAAGGAGGGAGGTCGCATGAACCTCGAGCAGCTGCGAAAGCAGGCGAAGGAGCTCCTCAAGGCCGCGCGAGCCGATGACGAGGCCGCGCTCGGCAGGCTGGGCGGGCGGGAGCCGATCCTGGCGAACGCGCAGCTCGCGCTCGCCCGGGAACAGGGGTACCCGAGCTGGCCGGCGCTCGTCACGGCCGCCGAGGCGAGCGTCGACGCGTTCGTCGAGACGGCGACGAGCGGGCGTCGCGACCGCGCGGGCGCGCTGCTTGCCGCGCGGCCGGAAATCGAACGCGACCAGTGGGTGCGGCTCGTCCTCGGCCGCGGCTGGGACGGTGATCCCAAGCGCCCGGGCGGTCCGCGGAGCTGGGCGCCGCTGCTCTACGTCTGCCACTCCGTCTATGCGAACGCCGAGCTCGCGTACGAGCTGCTGGCGCACGGTGCGGATCCGAACGCGACCTTCACGAACGAGTACGGCGAAATGTCGGCCCTGTACGGAGCGGCCGGCGTCGTGCACGACCCGGAGCTGACCCGCACCCTGCTCGAGGCGGGCGCAGATCCCAACGACGGCGAGTCCGTATACCACTCGCTCGAGGCCAGCGATCCCGCGTCCCTCCGGCTCCTGCTCGAGCACGGCGCTGAGGTGCGCGGCACGAACGGCCTCGCTCACGCGCTCGACTACGACCGCATCGAGCAAGTCCGGATGCTCTTAGAGGCCGGCGCGGATCCGAACGAGGGTGCGCTCCTGGCGCACGCCGTCCGCCGTGGGCGAGGGCCGGCGTTTCTGCAACTGCTCGTCGAGCACGGCGCAGAGCTCGACGCCCTCGGAGGAGAGACATGGCGCGGGGACGTGCCGCTGAGGACGGCATACCAGCACGCCGTGCTACGGAATCGCACCGACAACGCCGAGCTCCTGGCGAAGCTCGGAGCGTCCACGGAGCTCGATCCGGTCGACGCCTCCATCGCGGCCGTCGCCCGAGGCGAGGAGCCGAACTGGGACGTCGCCCCGTTCAGCTGGGATCCGGACCGGCAAGAAGTGATCATCCTCGCCGCGCTGACCGGCAAGGTCAATGAGGTGGTGGGGTACGTTGGCTCCAACTTCCACGGCGTCGTAGGCGGCTCACCCGACGGGACGCTCCTCCACCACGCGGCGTGGATGGCGAAAGCCGACGCCGTCCGCGAGTTGCTCGCTCGGGGCGCGGATCCCAACCGGGCGTCGCGGGCCGACTTCGAGACGCCCCTCGCGTGGGCCGTCTGGGCCTCCGCGCACCGCGCGTTCGGGGATCGGGATTACGTCGCGGTGGCGGAGCCTCTCGTGGAGGCTGGCGCGAAGCTGGAGCCGCGTTTTCTCGAGTCCGCGGCGGGCCCGCTGCGCGAGTGGCTAGAGTTACACCTACCCGGAGAGCTTTGAACGGCAGCTTGGCGACCGGGTTACCAAACGCCTAAAGAGCCCGCGGAGCCTTCGCTCCCGCACTCTTTAGGACGGGAGCGTTTTCATGAAGGCGACGATCGAACAACTCACGAATCTCCTGGACGAGCGGATCGTCGTGCTCGACGGATCGTACGGCGTCCTGATCCAGAAGACGGTCAAGGGTGAGGAGGCGTATCGCGGCGAGCGGTTCGCCGACCACCCGCGCGACCTCGCCGGCGATCCCGACCTCCTGAACCTCACGCAGCCCGACGTCGTCCGCGACATCCACCGGTCCTACCTGGACGCGGGCGCCGACGTCGTCACGACCAACACCTTCACCGCGACGACGATCGGGCAGGCCGACTACGGGCTCAAGCCGTTCGCCTACGAGATGAACGTCGAGGGCGCGCGCCTCGCGCGAGAGGCGGCAGACGAGGTCGACCGGCCGGCCTGGGTCGCCGGCTCGATCGGCCCGCTGAACGTTGCCCTGTCGCTCTCGCCGAAGGTGGACGATCCGGCGTTCCGCAGCGCGACGTTCGACCAGGTCCGAGAGTCATATGCGGAGCAGATCCGCGGCCTCGCGGAGGGCGGCGTCGACATCCTGATGATCGAAACGATCTTCGACACTCTGAATTCGAAGGCTGCAGTCGTCGCAGCGAAGGACGTCGCGCCCGACCTGCCGCTCTGGATCTCGTTCACGGCGATCGACAAGAGCGGCCGGAACCTCTCGGGCCAGACCGTCGAGGCGTTCTGGACGTCGATCGAGCACGCCGATCCGTTCATCGTCGGCGTCAACTGCTCGCTTGGCGCCACCGAGATGCGCCCGTTCGTGGAGGACCTCTCCCGGGTGGCGACGACGTACGTCGCGTGCCATCCGAATGCGGGCCTCCCGAACGCGATGGGCGAGCACGATGAGCAGCCGGGCGACACGAGCCGGATCCTGGGCGAGTTCGCTCGCGACGGCCTCGTCAACGTCGTCGGCGGCTGCTGCGGCACGACGCCTGATCACACCCGCGCCATTTCGGACATGACCAGGGGCCTGGCCCCCAGACACGTCCCGGCGAGGCATGCGCAGCCGACGTTCAGCGGGCTCGAGCCGTTCGTGATCGGGCCCGATACCGGCTTCGTGATGGTCGGCGAGCGCACGAACGTGACCGGCTCCGCGCGCTTCCGCGAGCTGATCGAGGCCGACGACTTCCAGGGCGCAGTCCACGTGGCGCTGGAGCAGGTGCGCGGCGGCGCGAACCTGCTCGACGTGAACATGGACGCCGACCTGCTCGATTCCGAGCGCGCGATGACGACGTTCCTGAACGTGATCGCGACGGAGCCCGAGGTCGCCCGCCTCCCGATTATGGTCGACAGCTCCCGCTGGTCGGTGCTCGAGGCGGGGCTCAAGTGCCTCCAGGGCAAGGGCGTCGTCAACTCGATCAGCCTGAAGGAGGGGGAGGAGCAATTTCTCGCGCAGGCGCGCACGATCCGCCGCTACGGCGCGGGCGCCGTCGTGATG
>DATFOC010000045.1:0-12969 GCA_035265935.1 Gaiellaceae bacterium | reverse complement strand
GCGCGCGAGCCGTCTCCTAGGCCTAGTCCTCGGGCTTCCGGCGTAGCTGTTTCGTCTCGCCGCGGCGGCGCTTCTGCTCGAGGCGGCGCTGCCGCGAGGCGGCGGTCGGCTTCGTCCTGCGGCGGGGGCGGGGAACTCGGAGAGCTTCGCGGAGGGCTTCGACGAGCCGCTCGACTGCGAGCTCGCGGTTCCGCAGCTGGCTGCGCTCGTCCTGAGCGACCGCACGGAGCACCGGCCCCGCCTTGCGGAGCACGCGCGCCTTCTGCGCGGGGCCGAGGGCAGACGAGGCCTCCACGTCGAAGATCGCCTCGACTCTCGTCTCTGACTTCTGCGCCTGCTGGCCGCCGGGCCCGCTCGACCGGGAGAAGCGCAGTTCGATCTCCGACACGGGGATCGCGACCGTCCTGGTCACCTGAATAGACTCGCCGTCCATGGCCGCCATTCTCCTGGACATCGACGGCGTGCTTCACGTGTCCGGCGAGCCGATCCGAGGCGCACCGCTGGCGGTCCGGCAGCTCCGCGAGAACGGCCATCGCCTCCGCTTCGTCACGAACAGCACCACGCAGTCGAGCCGGTCGCTCGTCGAAGGGCTGCGGTCGATGGGCTTCGACCTGGAGAACGACGAGCTCCAGACGACGGGGATCGCGGCCGGTCGCGCGCTCGCGGGCAAGCGCGTCCTGGCGCTGACGATGCCTGCGGTGCTCGAGGACCTGGGAGATGTCCAGCTCGTGGGCGAGGACGCCGACGCGGTGCTCCTGGGCGGTGCGGACGAGACCGAGGAGACGAACCGCGTCTTCTCGTACATGAACCTCGCACGCGCCTTCGCGGAGCTGGAGCTGGGTGCCGAGCTCTACAGCCTGCACAAGAACCGTTGGTGGCAGACCTCGCGCGGGCCGCTCCTCGACTCCGGCTGCTTCGTCGCCGGCCTGGAGTACGCGGCCGAGGTGGAGGCGACGGTGGTCGGAAAGCCGAGCGCCCCATACTTCACCGCGGCGCTCGAGGCCCTTGATGCTGACGCGGAGATGACGTGGATGGTCGGCGACGACATCGAGGCCGACGTCGCCGGGGCCCAGCAGCACGGGCTGAAGACGGCGCTCGTCCGCACGGGCAAATTCCGCCCCGACGCGGTCGAGCGCGGCGCGGTGCGGCCGGACGCCATTCTCTCCTCGATCGCGGATTTTCCCGACTGGCTGGAGAGCGCTTGACCAGGGTCGGCGTCGACATGATCGAGATCGGCCGGATCCGCGAGGCTCTGGAGCGCTACAGCGGGTTCCGCGACCGCTGCTTCACGGCGGCCGAGCAGGCCTACTGTGACGCTCGCAAGAACCCGGCGCAGCACTACGCCGCCCGTTTCGCCGGCAAGGAGGCGGTCGGGAAGGCGCTCGGGCTCGGCGTCGCGCGCCTCTTCGCCTGGCGTGACATCGAGATCGCGGGCAGGCCGAAGCCGTCCGTGAAGCTCTCGGGTCGCGTCGAGCGGTGGGCTGAGCGCGTGGAGGCCGGGCCGATCGACCTCTCGATGTCGCACTCGCGGGAGCTCGCGAGCGCGGTCTGCGTGGTGGCCGACCCGGATGCTTGAGCCCCTCTACACCGCCGAGGAGATGCGGGCGGCGGAGCAAGGGCACGACGTCGAGGAGCTGATGCGACGGGCCGGTGGCGCGGTCGCCGACGAAGTGCTGCGCCGATTCCCCGGTGCACGGTCGTTCGCGGCGGTCTGCGGGGGCGGAGCGAACGGCGGCGACGGTCGGATCGCAGCCGAGCTCCTTCGCGCCGCAGGCTGGGAGGAGCGTGCGCTTGGCGAGGCCGACGTCGTGATCGACGCGCTGTTCGGCACCGGCTTCCGGCCGCCGCCGCGCGACGAGGCGGCCGCTCAGATCCGGGCGATGAATGCCTCTGGAAGCCCGGTCCTTGCGGTCGACATCCCCTCTGGGGTGGACGCCTCGACGGGCGAGGTGCCGGGGGAAGCCGTCGATGCTGAGGTGACCGTCACGTTCCACGGCCGCAACGTCGGGCTCGAGGTGGCTCCGGGCAGGTTCAGGGCCGGTGAGGTGGTCGTCTCGGACATCGGGCTGGAGCACCGGACGACCGAGCTTGCGCGTGTGCTGCCGGAGATCGTCCGGCTGGTTCCGCGGCGGATTCCCGGCGACACGAAGTACACGGCCGGTTCGGTGCTCGTCGTCGGCGGGTCTCCCGGGATGACCGGTGCCGTCACGTTGGCAGCGGAGGCGGCGTTCCGGGCCGACGCCGGGTACGTGGCGGTCGCCGCGCCGCCCGAGTCGCTGCCGGTGATCGAGACTCGGCTGCGCGAGGCCGTCAAACGGCCGCTCGACGAGGCTATGGAGGCGGCCGGGCGGGCCGGAGCGCTGGCGATCGGGCCGGGGCTGGGGCCCGGCCGCGACGATCTGGTCCACCGGTTGCTGAGGGACACCGAACTGCCCGCCGTGATCGACGCCGATGGGCTTCGGGAGCTGAGGCCGTTCGACCGAGAGGCGGCCACCGTGCTCACACCCCACTCCGGCGAGCTGGGACGGCTCATCGGCGAGGAGGCCTCCTGGGTCGACGAGCATCGCCTCGAAGCGTTGCGTCGTGCAGTGGACGGCTTTCGATGCGTCGTCGTCCTCAAAGGCGAAGGCACGCTGGTAGGCGCACCGGAAGAAGGCCCGCTCGTTGCGGGCGGCGCGGCGCCACTCGCGACGGCCGGCACCGGAGACGTGCTCACCGGCGTCGTCGCCGCGTTCCTCGCCAAGGGGATGGAGCCCCGCCTCGCGGCGGCCGCGGCGGTTCGGGCCCACACCGACGCCGTCGCGGCGTCGGGGCGCCGGTCGGGCCTGATGGCCGGCGACCTGCTGGACGCCCTACCCCGCGTACTGGATGCATAGGTCGGAGATCACGATCGACCTCGGAGCCGTCCGGCGGAATGCCCGCCGGCTGCTCGAGGTGCTCGAGGGAGCGGCGCTCTGGGCGGTCGTGAAGGCGGACGGCTACGGCCACGGGGCCGTCGATGTCGCCGGCGTGGTGCTCGCGGAGGGCGCGACTGCCCTCTGTGTCGCAACGGTAACGGAGGGGCTGGAGCTCCGCGCGGAGTTTTCCGGCGTGCGCATCCTCGTGATGGGCCCGTCGGTGGGTCGGGAGATTTCGCTGGCGCGCGAAGCCGACCTCGAGCTCGCGGTGTGGGAACTGCCGGTCCCGGAGGGCGTTCGGGCTCACCTCAAGCTCGACACCGGGATGGGGCGGTGGGGGCTCTCGGAACTGCCGGACCCGACCACGGAGGTCGTCGGCCTCATGACGCATCTTGCTACCGCGGACAGCGATCCCAACTTCGCGCGCACTCAGGTCGAGCGGTTCGAAGAGGCGACGAAAGGCCACACGCATCTAATCCGCCACGCTGCCAACAGTTCGGCGGCTCTTCGGCTACCGGAGTCTCGCTTCGACGCCGCGCGGTGCGGGATCGCGCTGTACGGGCTCTCGCCGTTTGGCGGCGACCCCTCCGAGGACAGCCTCGAGCCGGCGCTCCGCTGGGAGAGCCGGCTGGCGCAGGTTAAGCAGCTGCGCGCAGGGGAGAGCGCGGGCTACGGCCGCCGGTTCGTCGCGGACGAGGACACGTGGATCGGCGTCGTGCCCGTCGGCTACGCGGACGGGTTCCGTCGCGACATGACGGGGACGGAGGTCGTCGTCGAAGGCGCCCGCTGCTCGGTGGTCGGGACCGTCTCAATGGATGCGATCGCCGTCCGGCTCGACCAGCGGTTCCCTGCCGACACGCCGGTCACGCTCATCGGCAACGGCGTGCTGGCCGAGGATCACGCGCGGGTGGCGGAGACGATCAACTACGAGATCGTGTCGCGCATCGAGTCCGGCCCGAGCCGCGCGAGACGCACTGTGCTGGATGCTTGAAGCCGCTCGAGAGATCCTTGCGGGGGAGGAGGCGTGGATCGTCGGGGGTGCCGTGCGCGACGAGCTGCTCGGCCGGGCCCTGGTCGACCTCGACATCGCCTGCCGCGAGCCGGAGACGGCGGCCCGCCGCTACGCGCGGCTCTCCGAGGGCGCGCCGTTTTCGCTGTCCGAGCGCCACGGAGCGTGGCGCGTGGCGCTTTCCGACGAGCGGACCGTCGACTTCACGCCCCTTCCGAACGGCATCCACGAGGACCTCGCCACCCGCGACTTCACGATCAACGCGATCGCGCGGCCGCTGGAGGGTGGCGAGCCGCTGGATCCCTTTGGCGGCCTCTGCGACCTCGCCCGCAAGACGCTTCGCGCGGTTGCGCCAGGGGTCTTTCGCGACGACCCGCTTCGACTGCTGCGCGCGGTCCGCCTCGAGGACGACCTCGGCTTCCGGCTCGACGCGGAGACTGAGCGCCTCGTCCAGGCGGGCGGGGGGCTCGTCACGAAGCCGGCCGGCGAGCGCATCCTCGCGGAGCTCGTCCGTCTCGGCCCACCCGGTTTCGAGCGGCTGGAGGAGCTCGGGCTGCTCGCGCCGCTCGGAGGCTCACTCGAGCGGCTTCGGTCCCTCGGCGATACGACGTCCGACATGCGGCTCGTCGCGGTCTTCGGCGATCGGCTCGGACAGCTGCCGGTCTCGAACGAGCTGCGACGCTATGCGGGCAACCTTCTGCGCGCCGAGCTTCCGCCTGACCTCAGTCCGCGCTCGATCCACCGCTTCCGTCGGGCGACGGAGCCGTGGGCGGACGACGCGGCGCGGTTCGCCGGTGGCGGCACAGAGCTGGAGCGCGCGATCGTCGAGTCGCGTAGGAGCGAGCCGGCCGAGCCCCTCCTTCGCGGGGACGAGCTCGGGCTCCCCGCCGGGCCCGAGATCGGCGAATGGCTCGAACGAATCGCAGAGGAGCGCGCCGCCGGGACGATCTCGACCCGAGAGGAGGCGCTGGAGCTCGTCCGCCGCGGCGAGTAGGCCCTTACTCCTTCCACTTGACCGAGCAGCCCACCGGCGGCGTCTCGCTGACCGGCGGATCCTGGTCGGCGAGGAGCGCCTCGATCGCGTCGCGCACGTAGCGTTCGCTCACGCCTTCCTCCTCGCGGCTGTCGTCGATCGCGCCGTGGTAGACGAGCCGGCGGTTTCGGTCGAAGAGAAACACCTCGGGTGTGCGCTCAGGGCCGTACTGCCGTGCGACGGACTGGTCGGCGTCGTGGAGGTAGTCGAAGTTGAACTCCTGCTCCTGCGCCCGCTTCTTCATCGCCTCGAACGAGTCTGCCGGGTAGTTCTCGGCGTCGTTCGAGTTGATCGCGACCAGACGCAAGCCGCGGTCGCCGTACTCCTCCTGGAGCGCCTTCATGCGCCCCTCCCACGCGATCACGTAGGGGCAGTGGTTGCACGACCAGACGACCGCGAGGATCGGCGCGTCGGCGTAGTCGTCGAGTGAGTGGTTGCGGCCGTCGACGCCGGGAAGGTCGAACGGCGGTGCCTCGGTGGCGATGGTCAGGCTCATGCGAGGGCCTCCTCCAGCTGTTCGCGGGACGGGATCGGCGAGACGCGGCCGTCGGGCAGGTGGTAGATCCGGCAACTGAGCGAGGCGGGCTCGGCGCCGCCCACCGGATCGACGTCGCGCCCATCGATCCGGATGGTCGGGGAGCCGGGAAAGCGCAGCTCGGCTGCCTCCTCACGGGTCGCGACGTGTCTCACCTCCACCTGGGCGTCGAGACTGCGCTCGCGCAGGACCTCTTCGAGCAGCTCGCGCGCCTCCTCGTGGGACGGGCAACCCTCCCAGTAGAGGAACTCGACGGTCACGAATGCAACTTACCGGCGGCGCGCCAGCAGGCGGCTGATCAGTCCGGGCGCGAGCGCCTGGGCGACCGCCGGCACCCGGTACCAGCTGGGAACGAAGATCTCGGGCCGGTTGTGCTCGACCGCGGAGACGATCCGGCGGGCGGCGTATTCCGGGCTGACCACGGTCCGCTCGAGGAGCCGGCTGCCGAGCCTCCCCCGTTGCGGAAATCCGGGCGTCTCGACGAAGCCGGGGTTGACGGTGTGGACGTGGACGCCCTGCGCAGGCAAGGACGCGGCCAGGGAGCGGGAGAAGGCCACGAGCGCGTGCTTCGACGCCGAGTAGAGCCCGGGCGGGAGTGCGACCGCCCCTGCGACCGACGCGACGTTGACGACGTGCGAGGGCTTGTCTGCCTCCAGCGCCGGCAGGAACGCACGGAGGCACCACACTGCACCCAGCAGGTTGATCCGGAAGAGCTCCTCGATCCACTCAGGGTCCGTCTCGACGAAGCCTTTCCGACGGCTGGAGATTCCGGCGTTGTTGACGAGCAACTTGACCGCTGGATGCCGCTTGCGAACCTCCGTGGCCATCCCTTCGACGGCCTTCCGGTCGCCGACGTCGCACACCTCGTACTCGCCGCCGATCTCGGCCGCAACCGCGGCGAGCCGTTCCTCGTTGCGCGCGACGAGCACGCACTGCCAGCCCTTCTCCGCGAGCAGCCTCGCGACCCCCGCGCCGATCCCCGAGCTGCCGCCGGTGACGACCGCTACCGGCAAACGCGGACGACGCGCGTCGCCTCGACGCGCTTGCCGCCGATCTGCACGACCGCGCGAAGCGTATGCAGCCCGCGCTTTGCCCCCCGGCTCTGCCACGTCGTCCCGTAAAGGCCGGCCGTGTTGCGCCGCAGCACGCGGATCTGCCGCTTCCCGTCGAAGAAGCGCGCCGTGCGGGCTGTGCCGGCCGGGCCGGCAACGACGAGCAGCGGCACCGTGCGGCCCACGCAGGTCCGAACGAGCGGCGTGAGCCAAGTGAGCGTCGGACCGGAGACGACCCGCATCCGTGTGGGGCGAACCCGGGTGTTCGGCATCAGATCTCGGCCGAAGACGTCCGCATTCTTCGCCTCCTGGTAGTCGGCGGACTGGAACCTGGCGCGCAGCCGGCCCGCGCGAATGCGCGGCGCCGCGGCCGGGAGCGGGAACAGGGCGATCCCGGAGAACGGGTCGTACGCCGCGGCGCCGACGAGCACGCGGCCGTAGCTCAGCACGAGCGAGAACGGATCGACGCCGGCCCCGCGGTCGAGTGTCTGGATCGCGATCGTCGGTCGGCCGGCACTCACCCGCGTCGTCAGAAGGCGGATGAGCGGCGCGTTCACGTCGTTCACCCACGACCGGAGCCGGTAGGTGCCGGCCAGGCGGGCATCCGTGAACTCGTTGCGGCCGGAGTCCACGGAGACGTAGTACGTCCCTGGTGGTGCGAACACGGCGCCCGCGGCGCCGACAGGAAGCCGGTAGCCGATCGTCAGGCCGTTGATGTTCGTCGGCGTTCCGACGTAGCCCTGAACCGCGTTCTCATCCTTGGCGCCGAGGAAGAACGGGTCGATCGCGGCGCCGGGCGAGGAGGAGATCACCGCCGCGCCGATGTTCACGACGCGGTTGCGAACGCGAATGGAGTACAGCCGCTCACCGCCGTCCTCGCGCATGTCCGGCCCGATCCCGTACTTGGGCGAGTGGCCGAACGGCGCCGCGGGGAAGCGGTAGAGGTCCGCCAAGGACTGGCCCGTCCTCGTGCTGCCTTCCTGAACGCGGCGGAGCTGGCGGGCAGTGACGGCGTGCAGGCCAGGGCGCGTGACGAAGAACGCGTACGGGACGCGGCGCGCCGTCGCTCCACGGCGGAGCACCACGAACCCGTAGTTGTCGCCCTTCGGCGCGGCGGCGTCGGCGCGCGCCGTGGCCTGGACGTCGATCGAACCGCCGGGCGCGACGGTCACGGTCGACGGAAGCTCGAGCGTCGCGCCTGCGCTCGCGGACTGCGGCTGGAGCTGTACCGTCCAGGTCCCGGCTCCGCCGCCCGCATCCCGGACGGACAGGAGCAGCTGCTTGGAGGTGACCCCGGCGAGCAGGTTCATGTCGCCGAAGGACAGCGAGCCAGGCTCGGTGAAGATCAGCGGGCTGTCGGCCGCCTGGACGTTCACGAGCCCCGCGCCCTCGAGCAGTACCGACGCCTCCTGCGTCCGCGCGCTGTTCCCCCAGGCCGCGCCGGCTGTCAACATCAGCGCGGACTTCATCTGCCGCACCGACCAGTCCGGATGCCGCTGGGTGAGCAGGGCGACGGCGCCGGTGACGTGCGGCGCCGACATGCTTGTCCCGTCGAAGTTCGCAAAGGGCGAGCCGCCGGTGTACTGGCGAAGCGTCGCGGCGAGGATCTCGCCGCCCGGGGCGGCGACGTCGGGCTTCAGCTGGTGGCCGAAGGCGCTCGGCCCTCCGGCGGAGAAGCTCGTGATCACGCCGCTGCGGCCCGTCTCGATCTCGCTCACTCCCGGGCCGATCCGGATCGGCGCGCGGCCCCCGCGGGTCCTGAGGTACGCGCGAAGGGTGGCGCCGTCAAGGTCGGAGATCATCCCGGAGCGCACAGGCAGCACCAGCGGAATCCGGTTCGCTTCGCCGAAGCGATTGTCGATGATGACGAGCCCGGCCGCGCCCGCCGCTGCCGCGCGGGCAACCTTCGAGAGGAAGGTGCAGTGCCCGCGGGTGATCAGCGCGAAGGAGCTGGCCAGCGAGCCGCGCGGAAGGGGGTTCGTGCCGGCGTTCGGGTCGCGGCCGATCCCGCAGAGTTGGGTCGGAACCGGCTGCCCGTTCGTTCCCGTGATCGACGTGACGTCCACGAGCGAGCGGTCGGACTGGCCCCAGGCCGAAGGCGCGCCGAGCGCGTCCGGCTTGAAGGGGATCCGCCGAACGGAGGCAGGCGCGGACGGGAGGTTAACCGCCAGGGCCGGCGCGAAAACGTGCGTGTTCGATGTCGCCGCGACCCCGATCGCCTCCGGAGCCGTCGAGGGTGAACCAGTCGAGCCGAAGCCGAAGTCGTCGCGGTCGTTCCCGGCCGAGGCCACCACGACCACGCCGGCGCGCGTGACGTTCGCGACCGTCTCGATCATCGCGTCGGTCCGCGGATCGATCGCGGGCGAGCCGCCCGAGTAGTTAATGACGTCCATCCCGTCCTTGACCGCCTGCTCGAAGGCGGCCACGGTCTGACCCGTCGTCGAGATGTTCCCGGCCGGGGTCGGGACGTTGAAGACGCGGTAGTTGCCGATCCACGCGTTCGGCGCCACGCCGCTCAACCCCGTCGTCGGCGGGTGGTCCCGGCCGCCCGGAGATCCGACGCCCGCGCGGCCCGCCGCGATTCCCGCGACGTGTGTCCCGTGGAACGAAGCTCGGGGATCCACCGGCAGCCGGCCGCGAGCGGTCGCCCCGGCAGCGAGGAAGCTCCGCGCCACGATCACCTTCGGCGTCGTGAATGCCCGCTGGCCCTTGGGAAACCCGGCTGGGTAGCTGAAGCCGCTGGCGTTGAACGAGGGGTTGGTCTGGTCGATCCCGTCGTCGACGACGGCGATCTTGACTCCGGCTCCCGTCGCTCCCGTCGCCGCGGTAAAGGGAGTTGCGCCGATGACGCCCGGGCTGCGGTTCGTCTTGAGGTAGTGGCGAACGCTCGGGTACACGCGCGCGATAAAACCGAGCGCGTGGAGGCGCGGAAGGCTCCGCACGGGCAGCTGCACGGTGAGCCCGTTGAGGACAACCTGGAAGCGGTAGCCGAATCGCGCGGCGGGGACGGCGGTGCGGATGGCGCGGGCGGCCGTCGCCTGCTCCGCCTGGATGCGCGCGACGTACGCGCGGGACGACGAGCTCGCCGTGTCGAGCCGGCTAGGGCCGAGCGTCGCGAAGAGCCCCGGACCGCGCGCAGCAGCCAGCGGCGGCAGCCTCAGCGCCGCGATGACGGTGACGCGTCCGGAGCGCTGGGCCTCCGGCACCCGCAGTGTTCCCTGAGTGACCCTCGGCACCGTGAAGTCGTTGAAGGTGCGGTCGATCGGCCGGAGTGCGGCTGAAGCCGACGCTGCAAAGGCGAGCGCCGCGATCGGAACGATGAGCACGAACTGGCGGCGCAAGACCAACAGGGTAGCCAGAGCTTAGGATCGATTTGTGGCCGGGAGGTTCGAAGGCAAGCGCGGGCTCGTGACCGGCGTCGCGAACAAGCGCTCGATCGCGTGGGCGATCGGCCGGAGATTGGCCGACGAGGGCGCGCAGCTGGCCTTCACCTATCAGGGCGAGCGGATCGAGAAGAGCGTCCGAGAGCTCGCGGAGTCGGTCTCCAGCCCGCTCATCACCTCCTGCGACGTTCGGTCCGACGAGGATGTCGAGCGCGTCATGAGCGAAGTGGGGGAGACGTTCGACGCTGGGCTCGACCTGCTGGTGCACTCGGTCGCCTTCGCGGCCGCCGAGGATCTCGAGGGGCGCTTCACGGACACCCCCCGCGACCGCTTCTGGATGGCGCTCGACGTCAGTGCCTACTCGCTCGTCGCCCTCGCCCGGGCCGCGGAGCCGCTGATGGAGGCGGCGGGCGGCGGCTCGATCCTGACCATGACCTACCTGGGCGGGCAGCGAGCGGTGCCCCACTACAACGTCATGGGCGTCGCGAAGTCCGCGCTGGACTCGTCGGTCCAGTACCTGGCCTGGGATCTCGGCCAGAAGAACATCCGGGTGAATGCGATCTCCGCGGGGCCGGTCCGGACGCTCGCCGCCCGCTCGATCGCGGGCTTTCCGACCATGGAGTCGATCGTCGAGGAGCGCTCACCGCTCCACCGGCCAATCGACTCCGACGACGTCGGAGCCGCGGCCGCTTACCTGCTCTCCGACGAGGCCGACAACGTCACCGCCACGACGCTCTACGTGGACTCCGGGTACCACTCGATGGGCATGTAGGCCGCCCGAGTGGCCCCGGCCGCCAGCCGTTTTTCGACAAGGACATTGCGGTAGCTGCCGCCGGCCTCCGTCTTCTCGCTGATGCCGATTCGCCTCTCCGATCGCTCGACGGCTACCCATCTGCCGATTGTTTGGACATGCGCGTCGGGTGCCACGTGCGTCCGGAGTTCACCCGCGGACAGGCCAGCAATGAGCTCGAGATCCGGCCCAGTCATGACGCCTTGGCGCGGCTCTTGGTGCCTGAGCCCGTCGAGCCGCGTTTCGAGCCACGCTTCGTCCGGCGAGCTCTCTTCTTCGCCGAACTGCCAGTTCCGCCCCTGCTGGCTTGCTGACCACTCGCCGCAGCAGGGCTTCCTCCTGTCCCAGCTCCGTGCCGGCGCCGACGCTGGCGGCGCCCGGCCCGCGCCCGACGGTCCTGTTCGATCTGCTCAGCGTCGAGCGGCGGATAGATCGCTGTGGCCGCGTCGTCGGATTGCGCGACGTCATCGCCGACGCCGGCAACCTCTTTCACGCGACCCATTAATTCAGGCACAAGCTCCGACGCTGCGCTCTTCGCGACAGCAAGGATCGTCTTCGCCGCTCCCCCGAATCCGGGCCCTGTGTTCGCTGAGTCGCCGCCGGCGGGGTTCCCTTGTCCGCCGGCCTGACCGAGCGCCTGTCCGGCGCCGGCCCCCAGGCCGCCAACGGCTTGTCCGGCCGCACCGAGATCCTTGCCCACGTCGCCGACACCGCTTCCGAGGCCTTGCCCCAGCTGGCCGACGCCCTGTCCGAGCCCCCCGACAGCCTGACCGACCGCGCCGCCTGGGCCTAGCGCTTGTCCAGCTGTGTTGCTCAAGCCGCCGACGGCCTCGCTCGCGGCTCCTCCGGGTTGGACAGCTTGCTGTGCTGTCTCACCCACATCGCTCAGGGTCTGCGTAACAGCTCCACCGGGTCCAAGCGCCTTTTGCCCGAGCTCGCCGATGTCGCCGAGCGTGTCGTCAACGGTCTTGACGAGGCTCTCCAGGATCTGTGGGTTCTGATCGAGGGTTGTCAGTGCGCGGTCGAGGATGTCGTAGAGGTTTTCGAGGCGCACCTTCAACCGCGCCTGTGCCTCGACGCCCTTGATGTCGACCACCACCTTCCCGAGATGGACGTGGACGCCGGCAACCACCTGTAGGAGATTCGCGAGCTTTGCCCGAAGCGCCAGATGCGCCTCTAGCTGCTCGACGTCCACGTAGACCTCATCGACCTTGACCTTGTGAATGTCGACGAAGACGTCCGGCTCGTGGCCCGGCTCACGCCCATGCAGCTGAGGGTCGGCCTTGCCCTCGCTTGGCTGCGCCCCCGACCCGGAGCCGCCCGACCTGCTCGACCCGCGGCTCTTCGTCCTGCTCGACCCGCGGCGTGTTTTTGAGCGCTGCTGCGCCATCTGGTGCTCCTTCCCGTGTTAACCGGCCCCACGCAGGATGGAATCACTCCTGCGGGCCGGTAGGCGTGGTGCGGCTAGGCGAGGCGGGGCCGCAGAGTTCGCTCGCGGTTCGGAGCGCACCGCTCAGCTACGCGCCGCGACCTTGGACACAGTCTTGATCCGCTCCATCAGTGTCTCGTTCATGGTCCCGAACGTCTCGGCGAGCCCGTCAGCCTGCTCGGCGATCTCATCCGCGATCTGAACCAGCCGGTCGAAATCGACTCCCGAGTTGCTGAGCTCCGACTTGAGGTTGCGAGTGAGCTCTTCGAGCGGAGCGGTCAGCTCCTGTGCGTCTTTCAGGTTCGGCATAGCAATCTCCCCTCTCGTTGGCTCGACAAGCGGCCGTCAGGCTGAGGCGCTGGCACGACGCCGACGACGCTTCGCCCGATCCTCTCTGTTGCGCTCGAGCTGGTCGGCGACGCCAACGACCTCCTTTATACGTCCGAGGAGATCGGAGTCCGGCTGCTCCGGCGTACGCGTCGCTTCTCTCGCGACGTCCTTCGCCGGGCCCTTCAAGCCTCTTTTCGCCACTGCGTATGCCATCGCGCCGGCCAGTGGCAAGACCACCCAGCGCATGGCCCCGCTCCTTCTCGATCTTTGGCCGCGCGCAGCATCCGCGACGTCGCCAAGGCGCTCGGCCACATCGGCGACCTGTTTCGAAAGCTTATGAAGATCCGCCATCGGGCCGGCAACCTCCTGCTCGCTTGCTCCACAGGTTTCCCCAACCGTCTGATCGGTGAAACGTCGTTCACCGGAAGCAACACCTCGCGGCGCCGCGCTGTGTGCCGGACCGATTAGCTCTCCTTATTGCCGCGAACCGGGTCGGCGACCCGCCGCGTAG
>DATFOC010000044.1:0-30366 GCA_035265935.1 Gaiellaceae bacterium | reverse complement strand
CCGAGCTCGAGGGTCAGGTTCAGAAGGGCCGATACGACGAAGGCAAGGCGCGCTTCCTCGCCTCGCTCGTCGAGGGTGGGACGACGTACGACCATTTCGCCGAGTGCGACCTCGTGCTCGAGGCTGTCTTCGAGGAGATGTCGGTGAAGCAACAGGTGTTCGCGGAGCTGGAGGCTGTGGTTTCTCCGAAGGCGATCCTCGCGACGAACACGTCCTCCCTGTCCGTGGCCGAGATGGCGAGTGGCCTCGAGCACCCCGGGCGCGTCGTCGGCCTCCACTTCTTCAACCCCGTCGCCGTCCTCCCGCTCGTCGAGATCATCCGCACCCCCGAGACGGACGACGAGTCGCTCGCCACCGCCTGGGAGACCGCGAAGTCGCTCAGAAAGCGCCCGGTGCTCGTCAAGGACGCACCCGCCTTTGTTGTCAATCGTGTCCTGACCCGCATGACGACGGTGCTGACGGAAGCGCTCGAGCAGGGCAACACGGTCGAAGAGACGGACGAGGCGATTTTGCGGCTCGGGATGCCGATGGCGCCGTCCGTGCTCCTCCAGATGGTCGGCCCCCGCGTCGCAAACCACGTCCTCCATACGCTCAACGAGGCGTATCCCGACCGGTTCCCCCTTTTCCAGACCCTTGAGAACTACGCCGACGGGAAGGACGAGATCGCGGTCCGAGGCGACAACCCGCGCAGCGTCGAGGAGATCCAGCTGGCCGCGCTCGAGGCGATCGCGGACGAGATTCACCACATGCTGGACGAGGGCGTCGTGGCCGGCGTCGAGGACATCGACACCGCATTGCTCCTCGGTGCCGGCTGGCCGTTCTTCCTGGGCGGGATCTCCCGGTACCTGGATCAGGCGGGCCTCCTGCGCACGCCCGCTCCAGCCTGAGCCGAATCCGACCGATGCTCTGCGGTTCCTAGGCCGGAACTCCGCTACACTCCGACCAGCGCATCGCACGGGGACTGGGCGAGCGCAATTTCCTTGGAGGCTTGCGGCGCTGACAGTGCCGCGCATGGTGCAAGAGGCCGTCGAGCAACCCACTATTCCGAACGAGGCGACGCGCGCCCTGGTCGCAGACGCACACCGAGCCGAGAGCTGGGCCGGTGAGCCGTTCCTGCACACGGACGAAGAGCCCGAGACCGTGCTCGCGCCGGGCACGGCCCGGCGACGCGCGCTCGACGACGCCCTGGCCGAGTTGGAGGCCGGTCTCGACAGGCCCTCTCCCGATTGGAAGATCCGTTACGCGCTGATGCTCGGTCTCGAGCGTGTTCTGAGCGAGCGCCCGCCGCGGCTGAAGTCCGGCACTGAGCTCCGCCGTCACCAGATCGACGCGCTCGCAGGAATGCTCACGGAGCTGATCGCGGCGAACCAGAAGGCGGCAGACGCGAACGGGAACGGGAACGGTCACGCCAAGCTCGAGGAAGTCGAGGAGCTCGAGGACGAAGAGGACGACTTCGAGGTCGACGGCGAGGCTGAGCTTCCGCCGGCGCCCGAGGAGGACGCCGGAGCTACGCGCCGGTATCGCTTCCGGCACCCGACGGCATCCGGAAAGACGATCGCAGCCGCCGGATTCGTCGAGGCGGCACGCACCGAAGGGGTGTTGATCCTCACCCACCGCCGCCTGCTCCTCTCCCAGTTCAACCGCGAGCTCACGGCCGAGGGGTACGGCGAACGGCTCAAGCCGGCGGTCGACAAGGGGAAGAAGCCGCCGCGACTGGACCTGATCACCGTCCAGACCTACGCCTGGTTCGCGCGTCACGTGAACGACCTCGAGAAGAGTGCGTATCAGCTGGTGATCTGCGACGAGGCGCACACCGCGCTCGGCGAGAAGACGAGCGCCGCGATCCGCAGTTACACCGAACCGGTCTACATCGGGATGACGGCGACCGAGCAGCTGATCGCGAAGCAGGTCTCCGACGTCTTCCCGGCGTCGGTCGACGATCTCCCGCTTCAGGACGCCGCGCGGCGCGGCCTGATCGCGCCCATTCGCTGCCTCCGCGTCCCGCCCGCGGCGGCGATCAACTCGGTGCCGATCGTCGGCGGAGACTTCGAAGAGCGCGCGCTGGCCGAGGTCCTCGACCACCAGGCGCTGAACCAGGCGGCTGCAAGCCTCTACCGCGACCGCTTCGACTCGACGCCGGGCATCGTCTACGCAGCCGGCGTCGATCACGCCTACAACCTCGCACGCGAGTTCCGCGCCGCCGGCCTGAAGGCCGAGGCGGTCAGCGGCCGAACGCCGCCCGTCAAGCTCGCCGAGATCCTTGCCGCGTACGAGCGCGGCGAGATCGACATCCTCATCAACGCGATGCTGCTCGCCGAGGGCTGGAACTCGCCCCGGGCGACCGTCTGCATGCACCTCGCGCCGACCGCGAGCCGACGGGTGTACCAGCAGCGGATCGGCCGGATCATGCGGATGCATCCCCGGAAGGAGGCCGGCGTCGTCGTCGACTTCACGCCGAAGGGAGCGACGCACAACGAGCGCGTCGTCTCGCTGCACAGCCTCCTCGACGCCGACTTCTATCGCGAGGGCGCACGAGTGACACCCGCGCCTCGCCGGCGGCCGCAGCGGCGCGCGCGCCGCAAGCTCTCCCCGGCGCCATGGCTCGTCCCGGTCACGCCGGACGTCAAGCGCCGACTCGGCGTGATCGCGCGCGAGTGGCAGCGGGTTGATCCGCGCTATCTCGACGAGGACGAGCAGCGCTTCTGGGCCCAGATCGCCGGCCGCCAGGTGCGGTTCGAGGAGCGTGTCGACTTCGTGAAGAAGCTGACCGACGGGCACGCCAGCCGCGGCTGCCTGGAGCAGTTCCTGTTCACCTGCGCCGCCGAGAATCCCAACCGCCGCCTTCGGATGACGGCGCTCGCCGACCGTGTCTCGATGGGCGTCGACCGCGCGAGCTTCGACGACCTGGTCACGCTCGTAACGCAGGCGCCGACCTGGGAGAAGGACCGGGCGCAAGGCGTGCGGATCCTGCTGCGGGGGCTCGCCGACGGGAAGGTCGACGCGCCGGAGCAGATCCTCTGGCGCTGGACGTGGCGCCTCGCCCGCGCGACCCGCAAGATCCAGGATCGCCGCGCGAGCGCCGAGTACCCCGAGGCCAAGCGGCTGCTCGGCGCACTGGCGAACTCGCGCGGGCACAGGCACGAGGAGAACGCCGCGAAGCTCGTGAACACGGCGCGCGACCTCCCGGTAGAGGTCGGTGCCGCCCTCCTCGCCTCCGCCGAGGGGTACACGCCCCGCGCGACCCGGCTGATCGAGACCGCGCGCGAGAGCCTCGGGACGGTCGAGGAAGTCGCCGCCGCTCTCGCCGAGAACCTTCCGCAGCCGAAGCTCCAGGGCCGCTCGCGCCGCCGCCGCCGTCGCAAGAAGAAGGGCGCAAGGTCGCAGCAGCAGGTCCAGAACCAGAACGGCGGCCAGCCGGACGAGAAGCCGGCCGACGAGCCGGCACCGGCCGCCGAGGCGTCCTAGCCGCTACTGGTCGGTCGCCGCCGGCGGTTCGCCGTTCTTGCGGTCTCGTTCGCGCAGGAACCTGGTGAGCTCGGCGGCCAGCGCCTCGCCCGACGGGATGTCCTCCTCGTCGAACTCGTCCGCCCGTCGTTCGAGATCCTCGACGTAGGCCTGCGTGTCTGAGTCGGCGGCGACAGCCCGGGTCACCTGCTCCGCGTAGCCCTCAGCGGCCTCGCGCAGCTCCTCGACGTCGATCTCGACCCCGAGGATGTCGCCGAGCCGCTCACAGAGAGCGAGCGCGGCACGCGGGCTCGGCGTCAGCGAGACGTAATGCGGCACCGCGGCCCAAAGGCTCGCCGAGGGCAGGTCGCGCTGCTTGCACGCGTCATGGAGGATGCCCACGATGCCCGTCGGGCCTTCGTATCGCGAGGCCTGTAGGCCGAGCCGCTCGACGAGCTCCTCGTCGCTCGCACTCCCGGTCACCGGGCTCGGGCGCGTGTGCGGGATATCGGCCAGCAAAGACCCCAGGGTGATCATGAGCTCGACACCGAGGTCCTCTGCGAAGCCCGTGACCATGTCGGTGAACGCGCGCCAGCGAAGATTGGGCTCCATCCCGAGGAGCAGCACGACGTCGCGATCCAGTCCGTCGACGCGGGCGCGGTAGAAGACCGTCTCGGGCCAGTCGATCTGACGCGTGAGCCCGTCGACGAGCTTGACCTGCGGCCTCGTCGCCTGGAAGTCGAAGAACCCCTCGGGATCGACGTCCGCGATCTGCTGCGCATCCCACAGTCGCGCGAGGTAGCCGGCGGCGAGGGACGCGCCCTGGCCGCCGTCGTTCCAGCCGCGAAATGCGGCGATCAGAACCGGCCTGTCGAGGGCTGGTTTGTCGGAGATCCGGAGCTCGTCGGCCATCAGTTCACCTTACCCCCGTTGCGGCTCGAGCCAACGGGGCGGCTGCCAGAGCAGCGCGGCGAGTGAGACCGTCAGCGCCCAGACGGCTGCGGCGAGCGCGACGTGCACGGCGACGATTCCCCAGGGGAGCTCCAGCCGCCACTGGAGCTCACCGACCGCCATCTGGGCGAGCAGCACGCCGAGCAGCAGGAGCGAGAAGCGGAGGAGGCGCGGGGCGAGTGAACGGCGGGCGACGATGTAGCCGAGGACGAACAGGAAGACACAGCCGAAGATCGCCGTGA
The DNA here is from genome assembly GCA_035265935.1 of Gaiellaceae bacterium. GTDB lineage: Bacteria > Actinomycetota > Thermoleophilia > Gaiellales > Gaiellaceae > JACDAN01. The sequence continues at coordinate 25,729 of DATFOC010000044.1, read as the reverse complement.
TCCGGACGTGGACGTACAGCGCGTCGGGGAGATTCCAGAGGCGGTGGATCACGTCCGGGTCGCCGGAGTGCGGTCCTGCGCTCGTGACCAATGTCCCGGTGACGACGAGCCCGAGGCAGGCGACGGCGAGGACGACGGCACCGATCCGCAGCTCTCGCGGGAACACGAGCGATGCAGCGCCGCGCTCCATGCGGATCGACTCGACCAGGACGACGATCGCGCCCGCGAGAGCAAGCAGTGCGACGAGGAAGTGCACCATCACCATCTCGGGCGGCAGGTCGTACCGAATCGTCGCGAGCCCGAGCGGGGCCTCGACCACGGTCAGCACGGCGACGGCGATCGCCGTCCAGAAGGTCCAGCTGGGCAGGTGCCTCGCCGCCCAGGCGGTCAGGATCGAGAGCGTGATCGGGAAAATCCCGAAGACGCGATTCCCAAACTCGATGTAGGCGTGGACGTCGTCCTCGGGAAAGAACGCGCCCTCCTCGCAGCCAGGCCATGCCTCGCAGCCCAGGCCCGATCCGGTGAGGCGCACCAGCGAACCCGTGATGGCGATGACGTAGAGCGTGAGCACGGTGCCGGTGGCCAGCCACCGGACGCGCCTCGGCGTCAACGCGACTCCGCGCGTCTCAGAAAATCCGTGAGGACCTCCCGGAACCGGTCGGGCTCCTCCACGAAGGCCATATGGGAGCTCTCTTCGAACAGCACGCGCTCGGCGCCCGGGATCCCGCTCTGCGCGGCCTCGGCCAGCTCGGGCGTGCACTCGTCGTACCGACCGGAGGTCACGAGCGTCGGCACCCGGATCTCGCGGAGCCGGTCGCGCACGTCCCAGTCGTGGAGCTTGCCGTCGGCATTCCACTCGCTCTTCCCCCAGAGCGCGCGGTAGACCGGCGTGCCCTTCTCCGCCTTGCCTCGCTCGACGAAGTCTGGCGGCGGATCGACCAGCAGGACATGGCGGCGCCAGAACTCGTCCTCGGCCGCCTTGTAGTCGGGATGGTCGAGCGTGTCTGCGGCTTCGTGCTCCGCGATCGCGCTCCGGTGATGGTCCGGCAGCTCGTCGCGGAGACGGCCAGCCTCGGCCATCCAAGTGTCGGCCGCCGTCGGCGGCGAGTTCAGCGTCAAGCTGACGAGCCCCGGCGGCTGAGTCAGCACGTACTCGATCGCGAGCATCGAGCCCCACGAGGTGCCGAGGAGATGGACCCGGTGGAGGGCGAGTGCCTGTCGAACCCTCCGCACCTCGTCCACGAACAGCTCGACCGTCCAGAGGTCGGGGTCGTCGGGCCGGTCGGAGCTGCCGCACCCGAGCTGGTCGTAGACCACGACGCGGCGTCCGTCCGACGCCAGCTCCTCCAGGGGCTTGAAGTAATGGTGCGTCGAGCCCGGTCCGCCGTGGAGGCAGAGGAGCGGGATCCCGCCCTCCGGGCCGACGTCGCGGTACCACGTCTCGAACCCGCGGAACGGGATGCGCCCCTCGACCACTCTCACGGGCGGAGCGGCTCCAGGACCGCGGGATAGCCGTCGGCACCCGGGAACGGCGTCGGGCGGGAGCCGAGGAAGAGCGGGCGGTCCGCGGCGTTCAGCAGGACGGGCATCAGGTCAGGGCCTCGGAGGTGGCCGAGAATGCCTGCGGCGCAGGGCAGCTCGCCGAAGGAGGTGACTCCGTCGGCGCGGACACCCGGGCCTGCCAGGACCAGCGGCACCGGGTCACCCGAGTGGATGACGTCCGGATAGGCAGGCGTCGCATGGTCTCCGGTGAGACACACGACTGCTCGATCGGTGGGGAGATCGCCGAAGGCTTCGTCGAGCGCCTCGATCGTCCGCTGCTTGATCGCGGGGTCCTTACTGTGGCCGGCCTCGTCCGTTGCCTTCTGGTGGGAAAAGACGAAGGTGTCGCCGGCATCGAGACGCTCGCGGATCAGGTCGACCCGCCGCGCGAGATCCGCTGTTGCGTCCTCGGACTCCGCTTCCTCGAGCGGCTTCAGCCCGACGGCGCGCGCGAGCCCGTGCATGAACCGCGAGGCGGCGATGAACGTCCCCGAGACGCCGTGCCGCTCCGCGAACGTCGGCGCCTCGCGTGGCCGGCCCCACCACTTCAGCGTGACCACGTTGAAGCGCTCACCCTCGAGACGGCGAAGGACTTCGCGCATCCACTCGTCGGCGGCCCTGGCCGTCAGCTCCGCTTCAGGCACGACGGGCTGCGGGCGTAGCACGGGGTACCAGCCGCGAAAGAACGCATCCGAATCGGTCACGCGGTCGTCCGCACCGCCCGACACGCGCAAGATCGCCTCGCCGCGCCCCAAATCCGAGAGCGAGAACCGGAGACCGTCGACCTCGATGCCGTCACAGCGCTCCAGCAGCGTCCGCGCCTCCTCGTCGTCCTCCCCGCGCCGCGGCCGGCCGGTGAGCCAAAGCTCGCCGTCCCGCTCGTCCGCGGGTCGGAGCGCCGCGAAGGCGAAGACATCCGACGGATCGGCCTCCTGCCGCGCGCCGAGACCCTCGAGCACCGCCCGGCCGGGGAACTCGTCGGGGCGGTACCCGAGCATCGACCAGTGCGCGACCTCGCTCGAAGGGGCCCGTCCAGGCCCGACCGCATAGAGGACGCCCGTCGAGCCGCGCGCGGCGAGCGCGTCGAGATTGGGCGTCGCGGCCGCCTCGTTGGCGGTTCGCCCGCCGAGGCTCTCGTGCGCGCGGTCTCCCAGCCCGTCCAGCAGGACGACGACGATCGGATGCATCGCCGGAGGCTAGTGCTTCTTCAGGTGATGCGGCCCCGCTTCTGGGTCGCGAGCACAAAGCCAGAGTGAGCACTCCGACGAGCCAAGGCTGGAGGGCCTTGGTGAGGAGGAGGGTGCGCTCTGGCGCCGCGTGATCGCGGGCCAGAAGCCGGTGTGCATTGCCTGGAGAGGCACTTAGACCGGGACGCGATCGAAAGAGCGGATGACCCGTGCGACTCCGGGCGGGACGAGTGGCTCCCAGTCGCCATCGGACCTCAACGCCTCCCGAACAGCGGCGCCCGAGATCTCCTTCTCGGAGCCCTCGTCGAGCACGACGACGTCGTAACCGGCCTCCCGCATCCGCTCGAGCTTGGTGCCGCCCCAGTCCGAGAACAACCGGATGTACTGCGTCACCCCTCCAGGGACGTACGCCGGCCAGAGCTCCGGCTCGTTGACCGGGAAGGGGATCACGTGGAGCCTCGCCAGGTCGAGGCCGAGGTCTCCGGCAGCGGCCTTCACCATCAGCAGGCGCTCGGTATAGCTCCATGGGTTCGACTCAGGCAGGTGGCGAAGCGGATCGCTCTCCTCCGGCTGGATCCGCGCCGGGTCGGGATTCGTGATCCCGACGAAGACCTCGTCCGAGCGCTCCGCGGCGCCGGCGAGATATTCCAGGTGTCCGTTGTGGAACGGCTGAAATCGCCCGTGGATCATCCCACGGGTCATTCCACGACGACCCCGGCGCCCTCCTCGACCCGGCCCACGCGCCGGAGGAACAGCTTCTTCGCCTGGAACTCGGCCTCGAGCACCGCGCCTCGCTCCGATGGAACGGAGATGAGCAGCCCGCCCGCCGTCTGCGGGTCGAACCCGAGCGCGACGAGCGTCTCCGGCGCGCCGTTCAGATCGAGATGCGGGCCCGCGAACTCCCGGTTGCGTGGGTCCCCGCTCGTCCGAACTCCATTCCGCGCCAGGTCGAGCGCCCCGTCGATCGCCGGGAACCGCTCCGACTCCAGCCGGATCCGGACGCCGCTCCGCTCGGCCACCTCGTGCGTGTGCCCGAACAGCCCGAAGCCGGTGACGTCCGTCACCGCACTGGGCTCAATCGAACGCAGGACGGATGCCGAGCCCATGTTCAGCGTCCGCATCCAGCGAACGGCGCGCTCGAGAGGCTGCGTGCCGGCCGCCCCCTGCTTGAAACCGGTCAGGATAAGCCCAGTTCCGAGCGGCTTTGTCAGGAAGATCGAGTCGCCCGGCCGGGCGCCGTTCTTCGGCCAGATTCCGTCCGGTCGAACGGTTCCGACCACGGCGAGCCCGTACTTCGGCTCCTCGTCCCTGATCGTGTGGCCCCCGGCGAGCAACGCGCCGGCGGCGCGAACCTGCTCGTCCGCCGCGGAGAAGATCGCGGCGAGCATCTCGGTCGGAAGGGACTCGGGAAAGGCGGCGATCGAGAGCGCGAGGAGCGGCGTCCCGCCCATCGCGAAGACGTCGTTGAGCGCGTTCGTCGCCGCGATCGCGCCGTAGTCGGCCGGGTCGTCGACGACTGGAGGAAAGAAGTCGAGCGTAAAGATGATCGCCCGGTCGTCGTCGAGCCGGTAGACGGCCGCATCGTCCGCGGGCGCGAGCCCGACCAGCAGATCCTCCGAGTCGACCGGGACGAATCCCTGGAGGAGCTCCTCGAGGCGGGCAGCCGAGTACTTCGCCGCGCAGCCGCCGCACGAGGCGAGATCGGTCAGTTTCACGTGAGCGGTCTCCAGTGGGGTGGCTCCGTGGGAACGCGGAATGCTGCCCAGGGTGCTTGTTCCCGTCAAACGGAGTCCGAACCATCCGTATTCCGGCCTCCGGACGAACGACGGCGGCCAGGAGGCCGCCGTCGCATCTCAGGGGAGAGGAGGAGCTAGGTTGACAAACCGCACTTCGACGACCCGATCCTCTCTCCTACAACGACCCCGGGTGTGAGATGAATCTTCCAGAGCACGAGAAAGTGGCGGCGCGCAAGCGCCGCCACGAGGTCCGGGCTCCCCCCAAACGGAATCCGGTTTCCTCGTTCGCGCGTCTGAAGTGGTGCTAGGCGACCGCCCGTGAATCGAGCCCCTGACCGACGGTGCCACCCTCGGGCTGCCACAGCGACGGCAGCTGGAGTCGACGGCTCAGCACGTGAACCAGTTGTCGATGAAGCCTCCACCGCTGATGGCGGCGAGGGTCGTCAGGGCGACGAGGAACGAGATCTTGACCCGATGCTTCAGTGCGATCACCCCCTTCCTAGAACCTGAAGTCCTGGAGCGCTTCTGCAGCGCGCCGGTACAGCTGCGCGGCCACCTGGTCCTGACCGCGCCGCACCGCAAGGTCGCCCTTGGCGATCCACGCGGCCGCACGATGGCTTACTGAGGAAAGCTGGTCGAAGCTGTGCTCGGCCTCCTCGAAGGCCTGCGCTGCTTCGTCGACGCGGCCCTGCTCCATGAGCGAGCGCCCGAGAACGAGCTGCGCGTTCCCGATCTCGTCGACGGCGTCGACGCGGTCGCCGAGGAGCTTCAGCGCCTGCCGCGCCTGCTCCTCCGCCGGCTCGATCTGGCCGGTCCGGAGGCTAACCTGCGCGAGCGAGGAGACTGCCGACGCCGCATCCTTCTCCGTGCCGTACTCGAGCAGGACACGGAACGACTCGTTGAGCTGCTCGACTGCCTCTTCGGGCTTGCCGAGCAGGAAGCTGAGCCCGCCGAGGTTGTTCAGCAACTTGCCGACCGCGTTGCGATCCGCGATCTCCTCGAACTGCGCCTTCGCCTGCTCGGCGTACCGCCGCGCGAGCACCCACTGGCCCTGACGCTCGGCGACGAGTGATGCGTGGAAGTACACGCGTGCGACAGAGCGCGGATCGTCGAGCGCCTCGGCGAGCTCGAGCGCCCGCTCGAGATCCTCCCGGGCCGCTTCGTAGTCCCGCTGACGCCGGTAGCAGCGCGAGCGTGCCCCGAAGATCTCGGCGCGGAGCCGGTCGCAGGGAAGCCCGGAGTTCTCGGCGAGCGCCAGAGCCTCGTTGAAGAGGCTGATCGCGGTCTGGATGCTCGCGAGCTCCACACGGCAGGCGCCGAGCCGGTACAGGATCTCCGCTCGGTCGACGTCCGAGAACATCGTGTCCTCCGCCATCGCGCGTGCACGGGTGAGAAGCTGAACCGCCTCCTTCACCTCGCCCAAGCGCAGCCGGACCCACGCTTCACCAGAGAGGCAGCGAACCTGCAGCTCGACCGCGGCGATACCCGCGATCCTCGGCGAGACGCCCGTGAACTCTTGGAGCGCCTCCGCATACTCGTGGTTCTCGCTGAGGGCCTCGGCGCGTGCAAGGGACGCCTCGATCCGGCCGCGCTCGTCCGCGGCGACGCCGCTGGCGAGGAAGCCGGGATCGACGCTCAGCCGCTCGGCGAGCCACTCGATCGTCTCCTGCGTCGGGCGGGTCTTGCCGCGCTCGATCTGGGAGACGTACTCCTTGGAGAAGCGGTCGCCGGCGAGGTCCGTCTGTGTCAGGCCGGCGTTGACCCGCAGCGTGCGCAGGCGCTGGCCCAGTCCTCCGTTGGGGAGGCGACCGAAACCCTGCGGCTTGTTCTGGATCGTGCGGTTCACTGGCGCTAACTCCTGGGCGGCTGGATACGACTACTTGACATTACGGCAACTCCTCGGCCTTCTCGATCCCCCGAAAGGGTCATGGCTACGGGGGATTCTGGGTCAACCGACCATATCGCAAAATCACTTGACCGAGGTACTTGACTCAGCCCGGAACCGCCCCTATAGTCCGTCCACCGAGCAGTGAAGCCCCAAGCCGAGCTGTTCGGGAGGCGCGCCAGATATGGCGACGGTGGTTCGGAGGAGTTGGCTGGGCCGCAGAGTCAAGGCCTCCGGGCCGTCGCCACAGAAGTGGGCTCGCCGCTAGAGATACGAACCCCCGGGGGCCGCAGCCCGGGGGTTCATCTTTTTTCGCGGCCTTTCGGCCTTCTGTATGAAGCCGGGCGCGGCTTCGCCGCCGCACGGCGCAGGAGCGTGCGGCGCTTCCTTGGCCTTGTCTCGTCAGTGAATGAACGGCAAAGCCGGTTCATCGGCGATACCCGGTTCGTCTTGGCCGCCATCCCGGCACTGCTCGCCGATAGGCGTCGTACTCCTCGCCGAACTGACGGTGGAGCGTGGGCTCCTCGTACCAGCGGACGAAGACGACGAAGGCTGCGGCGACAAGAGCCGCGTACCCGACGAGCTCGAGTTGGCCGAGAAGCAGGGCCTGACCGACGATCGCGCCGACGACGGCGAGGTACATGGGATTACGGACGTACCGGTAGAGGCCGCCGATGACGAGCCGCTCCGTGGGCGCGACGGGCGCGGGTGTTCCAATCCCTTCGACGACGAACCGCGCGAACGCATGCACGAGGACGCCGATCGAGCTCGCGAGGATCACTCCTGCGACGAGCCGGAGGGGACTCCAGAGCGCCTTGTCGACCTCCCAGCGTGTAAGCAGCCACGGGATCACGCCGGCCACGACGCCCGGGGCTAGGAGGAGAAAGACCACGGTGCCCACCGCGGCCCTGCCTCGGCTCATCGGCTCAGACGTCGGAGCCGGTGAGCCAGCGGCGGCGGCTGGCGGTGATTCTCGGGATGTCAGCGTCGAGCATGCCGCCCAGGCGCTTGCTGACCGTCGCGAGTAGGCCGAGGGAGACGAAGATCCACGCCTCCGCTTCCGGATCGCGGTTTCCTGGGATCCCGCCGGCGGACTGCGAGCGCTCGATCACGCCGACCACGAACTCCTGGACCTCGCGCATGTGGCGCTTGAGGTGCTTCCGGATCTCGGCGTCGTCGCTTGCTTCCGTCAGCGCCTGGATCCAGAGGTTGGCGACAAGGCCATGGCGTTCCTTCGCGGCCTTCAGATACGCGGAGCCCATCGCGGTGATCCAGAGAGCGGGGTTCGGCTCCGCCTCGACCGCTCGCTCCCACATCTGCCTGGTGTCCTCCCATGCCGAGTCGAGACATGCAAGGTAGAGGGCGCGCTTGGACGGGAAGTGGCGGTAGAGGATCGGTTCGGTGACACCCGCCTGTCTCGCGATCTCGGCTGTCGTCGTGCCGCGGTAGCTGCCTTTCGAGAAGATCCCGCTCGCGCACTCGAGGACGGCGGCCCGCCGCTCCTCGGCGGTCAGCCGTGGCTTCGTGGCGCTCATCCGACCTCGGGGACGGGCTCAGTGCGGCGCTCTGGCTCGTCGAGCTCGTGCGGACGGACGAGCACGAACGAGACGACCGCGCCGCCAAGCGCGATCACCGAAGCGACGAGCAGCGACGTCGAGAACCCGTCGACGAAACGCTGGGGGTCGCGGAAGACCTCGGGGCCTTTCAGCCCACCGATCTCGTGAGCCATGATCGCCCCCATCAGCGCGATGCCCATGGACCCGCCGACCTGGCGGCACGCGTTGAGCACGGCCGACCCAACTCCGGACTTGTCGACCGGGAGCGCGCGCACCGCAGCCGCCGCGCTCGGTGTCATCACGAGCGCCATCCCCATCCCGCCGACGAGGAACGCCGGGAGGAGGTCGACGTAGGCAGCGTTCTCGTCGAGTCGCGAGAAGTAGAAAAGCTGGGCCGAGACGAGGAGCATCCCCACTGTCATCAGCCAGCGCGAGCCGACTCGATCGGACGTCTTCCCCGCGATCGGCGCGACCAGGACGATCAGCACGGTCAGCGGCAGGAATGCTGCTCCGGTCTGGACGGCCGAATACCCCAGGATCCCCTGCATGTACAGCGAGACGAAGAAAAAGACGCCGAACATCGCGAGCGCGACGAGGAGGACGGCGATGTTCGCGCCGGTGAAGGTCCTGTTCCGGAAGAGCGAGAGATCGAGCATCGGCAGCCGCTGATGGGTCTCGAGCAGCACGAAGGCGACGAGCATGACGCCGGCGACGACGAAGGAGCCGACGATCCGGCCGGACGTCCACCCATAGGTATTCGCCTCGATTAGGCCGTAGGTGAGCGCGAACAGCCCGATCCCCGAGGTCAGGAGCCCTGGCAAGTCGAGCCGCTGCTCGGCCGATTCGTCCTTCGACTCGCGGATGAGCACGAAGCTGGCCACGATGGCGACGATGCCGACGGGGACGTTGACGAAGAAGATCCAGCTCCAGTCGAGATGGTCCGTGAGCAGACCGCCGACGAGCGGGCCGATGGCGAGCGCCAGCGCCGAGACGCCCGCCCAGATACCGATCGCCATCCCGCGCTGGCGCGAAGGGAAGGTCGCAGCGATGATCGAGAGCGTGGCCGGGTTCATCAGCGCCGCCCCTGCGCCTTGCACCACTCGGGCACCGATCAAGAACTGCTCGGTCTCGGCAAGGCCGCAGGCCAGGGACGCACCGGTGAAGATCACGAGGCCGGCGACGAAGATCAGCCGGCGGCCGAGCAGGTCCGCGAGCTTCCCGCCGGTCAGCATCAGCGACGCGAACGTGAGCGCGTACCCCGTGACGATCCATTCGAGCTCCGAGAGGTCGGCGCCGAGGTCGCGCGCCATCGACGGGAGGGCCACGTTCACGACCGTGTTGTCCAGCATGATCATGAACAGGCCGAAGGCGACAGCGGCGAGCGTCCACCATTTGCGTGCTTCCTCTGACAGGAGATGCAGTGCCATGATCGGGAGAGCTATGTTAGCGGGCACTAAGTTACGGAGTCAATGACCGAGCGCCTCGCCACCGCCGCAGCACGCCACCCGGGGCTCACGATCTGGGCCTGGATCGCCGCGGTCGTCCTCTCCATCGTCTTCGTGGTCTTCTTCCTGGGGGATGCGCTGTCCGGCGAGGCCGAGCAGCTGAACAACCCCGAGTCGGAACAGGCCTACGCGCTGATCGGCGAGCGCTTGCCCCCGGACCCGAACTTCACGACGGACGTCGTCCTCATCCGCTCCGACAGCGTTGCGACAGACAGCCCCGGCTTCGGCGTCCGGTCACTCCCGCTCCGCCAGGCGCTCGCGGCCACGGACGGCGTCGTCTACGTCAACCCCGAGCCTGTCGCGCGGACGGAGCGGGCGCTCGTCTACGAGCTCGGGCTCGAGGACGAGGCTGCGGCCGAGAACGTTCAGGAGGTCCTCGAGCAGCACGAGGACGGGAACTTCGACCTCTTCCTGACCGGCGAGTGGTCGGTCGAGCGCGACTTTCTGACGCTCTCGGAGGAGGACCTGCAGAAGGGCGAGCTCCAGTTCGGTCTCCCCGTGGCGCTCATCGTCCTGATCCTCGTCTTCGGGGCCGTCGTTGCCGGCCTCGTCCCGCTGGCCCTCGCCATCGTCGCCATCCTCACCGCGCTGGGACTCGTGGCCCTGATCGGCACCGTGTTCGAGCTCTCGGTCTTCACGATCAACATGCTCACGGGCATGGGGCTGGCGCTCGGCATCGACTACGCGCTGTTCGTCGTCTCGCGCTTCCGGGAGGAACGGTCGGGCGGGCGGGACAAGCTCGACGCGATCGCTGCGACGGGTGCGACGGCAAGCCGCGCCGTGCTCTTCAGCGGCTGCGCGTTCATCATCGCGATGTTCGGGCTCCTGCTGATCCCGAACACGATCTTCCGCAGCCTTGCCGCCGGCGCGATCCTGGTGGGCATCACCTCGGTCGTCGCGGCCCTGACGCTGCTTCCCGCGGTGTTGAGCCTGCTCGGCAACCGGGTGAACGCGCTCCGGATTCCGATCCTCGGTCGCGGCGCGGAGCGCGGGACCGGCGCCGAGAGCCGCTTCTGGGGCGGGGTAGTCCGGGCAGTGATGCGTCGGCCGGTGGTGAGCCTCGTCTTGAGCGCCGGATTCCTGGTGGCCCTTTCGATTCCCGTCCTCAGCTACACGACGGGCGAGGCGGGGATCCGCACGCTGCCCGACCGCTTTGCATCGAAGCAGGGGTTCAACGCGCTGGAGGAAGAGCTCGGCATCGGCACGACCGACAACATCGAGGTCGTCGTCGACGGCGACGTCGAAGATCCGGAGACGCGGACAGCGGTCGAGCAGCTCGCCGAAGACATGCGGGCGAACGACACCTTCCGTCAGGTCGAGACCGAGTTCCACCCCGAGGAGCGGCTCGCCGTGGTCGAGGCGCTCCCGACCGGTGACAGCCGCGACGATCGGGCGCTGGACGCAGTCCGGACGCTGCGTGAGGAGGAGATCCCCGGCGCGCGCATGCTCGTCACGGGCGAGACAGCCGAAAGCATCGACTACTACGCCCTGACCGACCGCTGGCTGCCGATCCTGCTGGCGGTCGTGCTCACCCTGTCGTTCATCCTCCTGACCGTGGCCTTCAGATCAATCGTGGTGGCCGGGAAGGCGATCGTGCTGAACCTCCTGTCCGTGGGCGCCGCGTACGGCGTTCTCATCCTCGTCTTTCAGAAAGGGGTCGGGAACGAGGTCTTCGGCTTCCACCAGGTGGACTTCATCGAGGCCTGGGTGCCGCTCTTCCTCTTTGCCGTCCTCTTCGGCCTCTCGATGGACTACCACGTGTTCCTGCTCAGCAGAATCCGTGAGCGGTACGTGCAAACGGGTGACAACGACGAGGCGGTCGCGCACGGGATCGGCTCGACCGCCCGCCTGATCACGGGCGCCGCGCTGATCATCATCGCCGTCTTCGGCGGCTTCGCGGTGGGTGATCTCGTGATGTTCCAGCAGATGGGCTTCGGCGTCGCCATCGCGCTGCTGATCGACGCGACGATCGTCCGCTCCGTGCTCCTGCCGGCGGCGATGAAGCTCCTCGGGGACTGGAACTGGTACCTCCCGACCTGGCTCGAGTGGCTGCCCGACTTCCACGTCGAGGGCAAGCGTTGACTGAGGTCGTCTGGCAGCCGACGGCGGAGGTGCTGGAGCGGGCGAACGTCGTCCGGCTGATGCGCCGGCACGGCATCGGCGACTACCGGGAGCTCGTGCGCCGCTCGCAGGAGGATCCGGACTGGTTCTGGGCCGCCGCGGTCGAAGACATGGGCCTCGAGTTCTCGAGGCCGTGGGACCGCGTCTTGGACCTTTCGTGCGGCCCGGAATGGGCGACCTGGTTCGTGGGCGGGGAAGTGAGCATCGCCTGGAACTGCGTCCACCGGTGGGCGCGCCGCCGACCGGAGGCGGTGGCGGCAGTGTCGCTGGCCGAGGGCGGCGTGCGGCGGGAGCTGACCTGGGCCGCCATGTCCGACCAGGTCACCCGACTGGCGGAGGCGCTCGTGCGGCTCGGCGTGGAGGAGGGTGACCGCGTGGCGATCTTCCTGCCGATGTCGCAGGAGGTCGCGATCGCATCGCACGCCTGCGCCCACATCGGCGCGATCCAGGTGCCGATCTTCTCCGGCTTCGCGGCGCCCGCGGTCGCGCAGCGGCTCCAGGCCTCGGAGGCCAAGGTCGCGGTCACGACCCGCGTGTCCTGGCGGCGAGGGCGAGAGGTGCCGATGCTGGCGATCCTCGAGGAGGCGCGGGCCGACTCGCCGTCGGTCGAGCACGTGGTGCTGGCGCCGTGGGACGACCTCCTCGCCGACCTGCCGGGGGAGCTGCCGCCTGCGGAGCTCCCGTCCGAGACGCCGTACCTCCTGACCTACACGTCCGGGACGACCGGCAAGCCGAAGGGCGTCGTCCACGTGCAGGGCGGCTTCCTCGTCTCGATCGCGCGAGAGGTTTGTTACCAAGCTGACGCCGGCCCCGACGACGTGATCCATTTCGCTACGGACATGGGCTGGATCATGGGCCCGTGGACGGTGGTCGGCGGGCAGGCGATGGGCTCGACGCTCGTCTTCGCGGAAGGCGCGCCGGATTGGCCTCCCGACCGCGTCTGGCGGCTGATCGAGCAGGAGCGCGTCTCGATCCTCGGCATCTCACCGACGCTCGTGAGGGGTCTGATCCCTCATGGCGATCCCAGGGCCGACCTCTCCTCGCTTCGCACGATCGTGACCACCGGGGAGCCCTGGAACCCCGAGCCGTACCGCTGGCTCTTCCAGGAGGTCGGGGGCGGGCGGGTGCCGATCATCAACTGCTCGGGCGGGACGGAGGTGGGCGCCTGCTTCCTCTCCCCGACCCCGGCGAGCCCGATCAAGGCCTGCTCGCTCGGCGGGCCGGCGCTCGGGATGGCGATGGACGTCGTCGACGCCGAAGGTCGCTCGCTCGTCGGGAGCGGCGAGGTCGGCGAGCTCGTCTGCCGGAAGCCCTTTCCGGGGATGACGCGCGGGTTCTGGCGCGATCCCGACCGTTACCTCAACACGTACTGGAGCCGGTTCCCGGGGGTCTGGACGCACGGAGACTGGGCGTCCGTGGACGAGGACGGCTTCTGGTTCCTCCACGGCCGGTCGGACGACACCCTCAATATCGCGGGAAAGCGGATCGGTCCCGCAGAGCTCGAGTCCGCCGCGGTCGAGCATCCCTCCGTGCTGGAGGCGGCGGCGGTCGGCATCCCGCACGAGGTCAAGGGCGAGGTCGCCTGGATCTTCTGCATCGCGGCGCCGGGAGCCGACGGCGGCGAGGACCTCGCCGGCGAGGTGTCGGAGCTCGTCTCACGCGATCTCGGCAAGGCGTTCCGGCCCGACCGCGTCGTGTTCGTGAGCGCACTCCCGAAGACACGCAGTGCGAAGATCATGCGCCGCGCCGTGCGGGCGAAGGCACTCGGAGCCGACCCCGGCGATCTCTCGTCACTCGAGAACCCCGAGGCGCTGGACGAGATCGCCCGAGCCCTCTAACCCTCGGCCAGCACGCGCTGGAAGGCCGGGTACGACCCCGCCTTCCCGACCGTGACCAGCGTATCGCCTTTCTGAATCACGTCGTCGGGGAGCGCGCCGGTGACGGGCTCGGGCTCGCGGAGGATCGCGATGACCGTGATCCCGAGGTTCGCGCGGAAGCCCGCCTCGGCGAGCGTCTTCCCGATCCACGGGCTCGTGTCGGGCACGGGAATCCACTCGATGAGCAGCTCGCCGAGCGCCATCTCGAGCTCCTCGACGATCTTCGGCCGCTCGTAGGCGCCGCCGAGGACGGCCCCGAGCTGCCGCGCCTCGTCGTCGTCCAGCGTGATCACGGACCGCGGCTCGTCGTCGGAGCTGCGCCGGAAGTAGTAGAGCTCCCGCTTCCCGTCGTTGTGGAGGATCACCGTGAGGCGGGAGCCCTCGCCAGTCCGGATCGTGAACTTCGTCCCGATCCCGGGAAGGCGGGTCTCCTCGAGTTGAGTGGGCAACGCGTCAGCCTCCTTCGGCCAGTGTAGGGGCACGGAACAGACGGCGACCGAGCACCTTTGACTCCTTCATCAGCACCACGCCGACGGTCGCCGTGAGCAGGACGTAGAGCCCGGCGAACGCGGCCAGGGTCTCCTGCTGGTTCGGCAGGAGCTCGTCGTTCGCGGACGCAACCTGGGCGAGGATGATCGTGAACTCACCGTGGGCGATCAGCGCGATGCCGGCGTTGAAGCTCTGCCGTGCCGAGAAGCCACCGAGCCTGCCGGCGACATGGCCTGCCGCAATCTTCCCGAGCACGGTCGCCGGGACGGCGAGCGCCAACAGCCACCCGACGTCGCCGAGCGCGGAGATGTCGATCGAGAGCCCGAAGACGAAGAAGAAGAGCGCGGCAAAGACGTCCCTGAAGCTGAAGAAGCGCTCCTCGATCTCCTCCCGCATCGAGGTATCGGACAGGACGACGCCGGCCATCAGGGCGCCGATGGCCTCAGAGAGGCCGAGGGCGTCGGCGACCGCAGCCATCCCGACCAGGAAACCGAAGACCGCCAGCAGGAAGAACTCGCGCGGAAGCCAGTCCAGGACTCGGTCGATCGGCCCTGAGAGCCACTTCGAGAGCGCGAGCGAGATTGCGATGAAGCCGATCGCCTTCGCGACGATCGCGAGGGTGGCGCCGGCCGCGCCGCCGCCTCCCGCGGCGAAGCCGAGCACGAGCGCAATTGCGATGTCCTCGGCGATCAGGATCGCCAGGACGAGGTCGGTCTCCTCGTCCGCAAGGCGACGGAAGTCGATCAGGCCCTTGACGGCGATCGCGCTCGACGAGACGTAGATCGCCGCGGCAAGGATCAGCGCCGCGAAGCTGAAGCCGAACGCCGCGACACCGACGAGCAGCCCCAGGCCGGCATTGGCAACGAGATCGAAGAGCCCGCCGAAGACCACGTGGCGGCGGCTTCGCGACAGCCTGGTGAGCGTGAACTCGAGGCCGAGGAAGAACAGCAGGAAGATGATCCCGACCTCGGCGACGAAGTCCGTGACCTCCGACGGGCTGATCAGCGTCACGACCTTGGGCTCATTCGGACCGAGCAGCAGGCCCGCGAGCAGGTAAGCGGGGATCGCCGACAGCCCGAAGCGGCTCGCGATCAGCCCCAGAATTCCGAGCATCCCGACGGTGACGGCGAGCTCGGCGAGGGTCACGTCGTGACCCTATCGAGGCATGGAAGACTCTTCGTCGTGGCGGACCGGATGGACGGACAGGTCGGGCTCATCACGGGCGGAGGCCGCGGGGTCGGCGCGGGAATCGCGCGGGAGCTTGCCGACGCGGGGATGAAGGTCGCGGTGTCGGCGCGCTCGGCTAACCAGGTCGAGGAGGTCGCGCGCGAGATCGGCGGCCACGGGGTGGTCGCGGACGTCTCGCGACAGGAGGACGTCGACCGCATGGTGGCCGAGGTCGAGCGGGAGCTCGGCCCGATCGACCTGCTCGTTGCGAACGCGGGGATCGCGCACTGGGGCGACGAGGCCTGGAAGGACGATCCGGACGATTGGTGGCGCGCCTTCGAGATCAACGTCCTCGGAGCGTTCCTCAGCTGGCGCGCGGTCCTGCCCGGGATGATCGAGCGCGGCCGCGGGCGGATCGTCAACACCGGCAGCGGCTCCGGGTACCTCCCCGGCCAGCGCACGACCGCCTACGGCGCCAGCAAGGCTGCGCTCTACCGGGCGGCGGAGGGCCTGGCCCTCCAGCTCGAGCCGCATGGCATCTCCGTGTTCACGATCAGCCCCGGGCTCGTCAAGACCGACATGACCGAGTCGTTCGGAGACGCCACGCCCTGGACTCCGCCGGAGTTGGCTCCGAGGCTCGTCCGCGTGCTCGCGTCCGGGCGGGCGGACGCGCTGAGCGGCCGGTACATCCATGCCGAGCACGACGACATCGAGGATCTGATCCGCCGCGCAGACGAGATCGCCGAGAACGACCTCAACGCGATCCGGCTCCAGCGCTGAGCGTCAGCGCGGAGCGATCCACGTCGCTCGGGCCGAGCCGAGCACCCTTCCGTCCTCGCCGAAGAGCGCGGTGCCGGCGTAGAGCTTCCGCCCGTCTTCTCCGAGCGGCCACGCCATCACGACGCAAGACTCTCCGGCATGCGGCAGGTGCTCCACCTTCGCCTCCAGCCGGCCGAGCACCGGCATTCCCCGCTCCCCGCCGTGTACGGCATAGGCGCCGGGACAGTCCAGCGCGGCCCAGACGAACTCGGGCGCGACGTGGTCCGGGTGAGGCGTCCACGTTGCGGCCACGACATCGCGCCCTTCGACCGGTCCCGCGTAGATCCCCAGCCCGTCGCTTCGAGCCCAGCCGCACACGAAGCATTCGGGAAACGCGCTCTCCTTGTCGCCCTCGGGCAGCGCCGCATCTCCCGCCTCGTCGAAGGCAACCGGCTCCGGAAGCTCCAGCTCGAGGTCGATCGGCTGGGCCTCGGCCACAAGGGCATCTCCGTCGCGGAGCTCGAGGCTCCGGCGGCCGGTGTCCATCTCCAGCTCGAGCGGCCGCTCGAGCGGAGGTGGGAGCCTGAGCGTGACCTCGACGGGGCCATGGAAGAGCGACGCGAGGACCCCGCAGGTATACCCGCCGTTCGCGGATTCCGTCGGCCCGCGAAAATGCCGGTCGATGACAAGCTCCACGACGCGTAGACTATGTTTTCGACTGTGAGGCGAAAACCATGAGGCTCGCACTTGCCCAGATGAACTCTGTCGTCGGCGACCTCGACGGCAATGTTGCTCGGATCGGCCTCCGACTGCGTGAAGCCCAGAACGCGGGGGCGGATCTCGTCCTCTTCCCCGAGCTGGCGATCACCGGCTATCCGCCCGAGGATCTGCTGTTCCGCCCCGGGTTCCTCCGCGAGGCGCGGCGCGCGGCCGAGCAGGTCGCGGCCGAGTCGACCGACATCGCCGCGCTCGTGGGCGTTCCGTGGCTCGACCGCGACCTCGCCAACGGCTGCGCGATCTGCGCCGGCGGCGAGATCAAGGCCGTGTATCCGAAGCGCTTCTTGCCCAACTACGGCGTCTTCGACGAGGTGCGGTACTTCCAACCGGGCCGGGAGATGTTCCTGCTGCGCGTGGGCGAGGCGCTGATCGGCCCGACCGTCTGCGAGGACATCTGGCAGCCGGGCCCGCCCGCAACCGATCTCGCACTGGCGGGGGCCCACGTGATCGCGAACATCTCCGCCTCGCCGTTCCACGTCGGCAAGGGGCTCGAGCGCGAGGAGATGCTGATCACGCGAGCGCGGGACAACGCCTGCTGGGTCGCGCTCGTCAACGCCGTCGGCGGCCAGGACGAGCTGATCTTCGACGGGCACAGCGTCGTCATCGACGAGGAGGGCGAGGTCGTCGCCCGCGCGCCGTCGTTCGAGGAGGCGCTGCTCGTCGTCGACATCGACGTCTCGACCGCGATCGCGCGCCGACTCGTCGACGCCCGCCGCCGCGCGCTCGCGAGCGAGCGCGAGATCCCCGACCCGCCCGTGATCGATCTTGGCGGGCCGCGCCGGCAGCAGGGCCCGGTCAAGCCGTACGTCGCAGAGCCGCTCGATGAGCTCGAGCAGATGCGCCGTGCGCTCGAGCTCGGCCTCTCGGACTACGTGGACAAGAATGGCTTCGGCGATATCGTTCTCGGCGTCTCCGGCGGGATCGACTCGGCGCTGACTGCGGCGCTCGCCGTCGAGGCGCTGGGGCCGGAGCGCGTCCACTGCGTCTCGATGCCGTCCCGCTACTCCTCCGAGGACACCCGGCGAGATGCTGAGCGCCTCGCAAGGAATCTCGGCACGGACTTCCTCGAGCTTCCGATCGACTCGATCTTCGACGGCTACGAGCAGACGCTCTCGAGCGTGTTCGAGGGACGAGAGGCCGACATCACCGAGGAGAACCTCCAGGCTCGAATCCGCGGGACGCTGCTGATGGCGCTCTCGAACAAGTTCGGCTGGCTCGTCGTCGCGACGGGGAACAAGTCGGAGCTCTCGGTCGGGTACGCCACTCTCTACGGGGACATGGCCGGGGGGTTCGCGCTCCTGAAGGACGTGTTCAAGACGGACGTGTTCCGGCTCGCCAAGCATCTGAACGACCACGCCGGACGCGAGCTGATCCCCGAGACGATCATCGAGCGCGCGCCGAGCGCAGAGCTCCGCGCCGACCAGAAGGACGAGGACTCGCTCCCGCCCTACCCCGCGCTCGACAAGGTGCTCGAGGCCTACGTCGAGGAGGACCGCTCACACGAGGAGCTCACCACCGACGGGTTCGACCAGGACGTCGTCGATCGCGCGATCGCGCTGATCGACCGGGCCGAGTACAAGCGCCGCCAAGCCCCGCCGGGGGTCAAGCTGCGGCCGAAGGCGTTCGGCCGAGACCGACGCACGCCGATTACGAACCGCTGGCGTGGGTAAGGACGGGCCATGAACAAGACACAGACACTCCAGGCGCCGCTCATCGGCTGGCGCCAGCGCTTCGCTCAGAAGATCGAGAAGCCGGTCAGTAAGCGCACGCCGCTGACCGCGAACCAGGTACGCGCGGTTATCGGCGCGCTCTTCTTCCTCAAGTCGGCGCTCTACGTCGCCCGCTCGATCCGCCGCGCGATCAAGAACCGCTAGACGAGAGCGGCGAGCTCCTCGAACCAGCGCAGCCGCTCCTCGTAGGGCACGGCTGCGTTCGCCGGCGATGTCGACGGCAGGACGAACAACCGCGTCTCGCCAAGCCACCGCTCCTGGACGCCGAGCTCCGGTCGCTCGTTGAAGACGCCGCGGTAGGCCTCCTTGCCGACGAAGGCGATCCAAGCTGGGTCCAGCTTCCGCGCGAGCGCCTCCAGCCGCTCGGCGGAGCCCTCGAAGTCAGCGCGGCGCAGGTCCCCCGACCCCGGCGTCGTCCGGTAGGCGGCGTTCGTCAGCCCGAGGCCGAGTGCCGGCAGGTCGTGCTGCTCCTCCGGCGCGTACAGGCGCGCGGTGAAGCGCGCGTCATGGAGCAGCCGCCAGAAGTCGTTCCGAGGGTTCGCGAAATGAGCGCCGGCCGCATCGGACCAGCGGCCTGGATTGATCCCGCAGAAGACGACCCGGAGGCTGGTCGATAGAACGTCCGGGACCGCGCTCTCGGCGACGGCGTCCATCTCCGGATCGTATGGGTGAGCGGCTTCGCGCTCGCGCCCGCCCGCCTCCTCGAAGAGGCGGCACGCTCGCGGGGGATAACGCTGCCCGTAGGGTCGGCGACCCAGTCCGCTACTCGCCCCCGAAGGGAGTCGAATGCCGAAGGTCGTCATCACCCACGCCGTCCAGGACATCGACCGATGGCTGCAGGCAAGGCGGAACGCGCCGCGGCCATCGAGTCCGGGACCGGCAGCAACGTGACGGACTACGTCGCGCAGGACGGAAGCAACAACATCGCCATCTGTGCCGACGTCGCCGACATCGGCGCGATGACGTCGATCCTGGCCGAGCCGCCCGCGGAGGTCGTAGAGCGGATGGAAGCGCACGGCGTCGTCCAACCCCTGACGGTCTACATCGAGTCGTAGCCTGAGCTAGGCGGCTTCGAGCTCGAACTCGGGCTCGCGCGCGTCGAGCCGGACTTCGAAGAGGCGTCGGATGTCTTCGCCACTGAGCGTCGTTTCATACCGAGTCGACCGCGGCTGGACCTCGAGGACCTGGACGGCCTCCTCACGATCGCCGTAGCAGCGGGTGTAGCACTCGGCTTCGTTGAGCACGCGCAACCGCACGATCTGACCGTAAATTGCCCACCGGACGGTGGCAGTTCGCGCGAAGCATTTCGACTACTGGATCTCGCTCGACGAGCGGGGAGAGCTGACCGCGGACGGGGATCCGGTCACAATCGGAGGCGACGTCAGCGCCGAGCACCTGCTCCTGACGGCCCTCGCGCGCTGCTCGATCTCAAGCCTGGAGCACTTCGCGCGGCAGAGAGATGTCGACGTCACCACCTCCGCATACGCGTCCGGGACGGTGACGCGACGCGAGGACCAGGAGCGCTACGGGTTCGTGAGCATCGAGTGCAAGCTCGACGTCCAGCTCGTCGGCGAGCTCGCCGACGACGAGCTCCGCAACCTGTTCGAGAGCGCCGAGTGGGGCTGCTTCATCGGCGCCTCGCTCGATCCGGCGCCGAAGTACAGCTGGCGCGTCAACGGCCGCGACCTGTGAAGTGGATCCTCGCGGCGGGAATCCTCCTCGCGGTCGGTGCGATCGCCTTCTCCTGGTACCGGGGCGGTGAGGACTCGTCCGTGATCGGCGAGCCGCTCGTCCTGGGTGAGCGCCGGCATCGGGTCATCCCGGCAGAACGCGACGGCGCACCGCTGCTCATCCTCCTGCATGAGCGGGGCGGATCCCCGGAAGAGCTCCTCTGGCCCGAGCTCGTCGACTCGCTCGAGACCATGACGAACGCGCCCGCCGTCCTGCTCGTCGACGGCGGCGACCACAGCTACTACCACGACCGCGACGACTTCGACTGGGGTAGGCACATCCTCGAGGAGGCGATCCCGGCGGCACGCGAGCGACTGGACACCGACCCGCGCAAGGAGGCGATCGGCGGCTTCTCGATGGGCGGCTTCGGCGCACTGGACCTCGCCCGCCAGCGCCGCTTCTGCGCCGTCGGCGCGCACTCCCCGGCTCTCTGGGAAGGCGGCGGGCAGACGCCGGAGGGAGCCTTCGACGACGCCGAGGACTTCGAGCGCCACGACGTGCTCGAGCTCGCGCAGGAGCGGCCGGGCCTGTTCCGCGGGGCGCGGGTCTGGCTCGACGTGGGTCGCGACGACAGCTTCCGGGACAACACCGTCCGGCTCGGCGCGCTCGTCGACGCTCCGGCGAAAACGCCGCCCGGCGGGCACTCCACCGCCTACTGGCGGGAGCATGTCGACGAGTACCTCCGGTTCTACGACGAGGCGCTGAGAACGTGCAGGTGACACTCGACGTCGCGGCGGTCCGAGCGCGCTTCTCGGCGCTGCGACGGCCATACGCGTTCTTCGACGGACCGGCCGGGACACAGGTGCCGGACGAGGTGATCGATGCGATCGCCGGCTACCTCCGTGACTCAAACGCAAACGTCGGAGGGCAGTTCGAAACGAGTCGGCGCACGGGTGAGCTCGTGGAGTCCGCGCACGAGACCGCCGGCCGCTTCCTCGGCTGCTCGGCGGACGAGGCGATCTTCGGGCCGAGCATGACCAACCTCAACTTCATGCTCACGCGGACCGTCGGACGCGAGTTGCGGGAGGGCGACGAGATCGTCACGACGCGACTCGACCACGACGCCAACGTCGCACCATGGCTCGAGCTTGCACACGACCTCGGGCTCGTCGTGCGGTTCGCGGACTACGACCTCTCGGACGTCGAGGAGCAGCTCTCCGACAGGACTCGCATCGTCGCCTTCCCCTGGGCGTCGAACGCGCTCGGCACCCTGGTCGACGCGGCGCGAGTCTGCGAGCTCGCCCACCAGGCGGGGGCTCTCGCCTGGGTCGACGCAGTCCACTACGCGCCACACGCATCGATCGACGTGGCCGAGATCGGCGCCGACATCCTGCTGTGCTCGCCGTACAAGTTCTACGGCCCACACCTGGGGCTTGCATTCGCCCGGCGGGAACTGCTCGACCGCTGGCGGCCCTACAAGGTGCGTCCCGCCCCCGGCTACGAGACCGGGACGGCACAGCACGAGCTGCTCGCCGGATTCGTTGCAGCTATCGAGTACCTGGAGTCGATCGGGCTGGAGGCGATCGTGGCCCACGAACGCGAGCTCGGTGAGCGCTTCCTCGCCGGTCTTCCGAAGGGCGTGACGCTGTACGGACGTCAGACGATGGACGGCCGGGTTCCGACCTTCGCGGTCACGCTGGACGGGCTAACGCCGACGGAGGTTGCCGCGCGCCTTGGCGAGCACGGCATCTTCGTCTGGGACGGGAACTACTACGCGCTCGAGGTGATGAAGCGCCTCGGCCTGAAGGACGGCGCAGTCCGAATCGGGATTGTCCATTACAACACGGCCGACGAGGTCGACCGGCTGCTCGACGAGCTCAGGAAGCTCGTCGAATCGCGGGCGTGAACTCCGCGCTGCGGCGTGTGAGGTGCGAGGCGCGCGCGTAGCTCCGCGCGGCCGACTCGTCCACGGAGAGGGTCACCGGGCCGTGCGCGATCAGCCCCGGCTCGGCGCGCTCCCGGATGAGGTCGGCGAAGAAACCGTCCACCAGCCACTCGCGGCCCGGCGCCACCGACGCGCGGACCGAGATCCGAGCGAGCGTCTCCGACAGCTCGTCGATCTGCTCGATCCGCGGCTTGCGGAAGAACGTCGTCGGGCCCTCGGGCAGGATCGATGCCACGGAGTCGACCATCTCGATTCCCCGCTCCTGGTCGGTCACGAAGACCTCGAGCCGCAGCTCCTTCGCGCCGCCGGGGAGGACCCGAACGGACGGGATCTGCGAGTTGTGGATGTGGATCACCTCGCCGTCCAGCGTCCGCAGCCGTGTGTGCCGGAGCGAGAAGTCCTCGACGACGCCCTGCAGCTCATGCATGGGGATCTGGATCGTGTCGCCGACCGAGTACCAGCGCTCGATGAACATGGCGAGCCCGGCGATGATGTCCATCAGGACCCGCTGCACCGCGAAGCCGACCAGGATCAGGATGAAGGACGCACCGGCGATTGCCGTCAGGCGATCGACACCGCCGATCAGCTGGCCGATCGAGAGCACGACTGCAGCTCCGAACGCGAGGTAGGTGATGGCCGCACGCACGATCGAAACCTGGGTCTCGCGCCGCTTGAGACGGGTCATCTTCCCGGCCTTCGTGAGGTCGTGGTCGGCCGAGCGCCGGTCGTTCCAGACCAGCACCTTGAGCGCGACGAACGCCGCCGCCCGAGCGAGCAGCCACGCAGCCGCGAAGAGAAGAATGATTGTGAGTGCGCCGACCATGGGTTCCACAGGCAAGCTACCGACGGCCCATGCCTAGCCCGAGCGTTTTCAAACAATCCTTACGGGGCGTCACCAGAAGGTGAAGATCCTCGTTCTCGGGGGGACGAAATTCCTCGGACGCGCCACCGTCGAAGCGGCGCTCGAGCGGGGGCATGACGTCACGCTCTTCAACCGCGGCGAGACCAACCCGGAGCTCTTCCCCGAGGTCGAGAAGATCCGTGGCGACCGGACGGAGGACCTCTCGCCGCTCGAGAGTCGCGCTTGGGAAGCCGCCATCGACCCCTCCGGCTACTTCCCGCACGTGGTCTGGAAATCGGCGGAGGCGCTGGAGGGCTCGGTCGGCCGCTACCTCTTCGTCTCCAGCATCTCGGTCTACTCGGACCTCAGCAAGGGCCCGAGCGAGGACTCGCCCAGGGCCGAGCTCGGCGACATGCCTGCGGACGAGATGCTTCCCGAGTACGACAACTACGGCGCGCTGAAAGCCCTCTCCGAGGACGCCGTCTGGGAGGTCTACGGCGACCGGGCGACGATCGTCAGGCCCGGGCTGATCGTCGGGCCCCATGACCCGACGGGACGTTTCACGTACTGGCCGCACCGGACTGCGCGCGGCGGCGAGATGGTCGTGCCCGCGCCGCCCGAGCGCACCGTCCAGTTCGTCGACGTCCGCGATCTCGGCCGCTGGCTGGTCGAGCTTCTGGAGCGGGACGAGGGCGGCGCGTTCAACGCGACCCGCTCGGCTGTCTCGTGGCAGGAGCTGATCGACTCCGCGCGGTCGGTGGCCGGCTCGGACGCGACACCGGTCTGGATCCCTGACGAGTTCCTCTCGGAGCACGAGGTGGGCGAGTGGATGGAGCTCCCGATGTGGCTCGCCGATCCCGAGTGGGTCGGGATGAACCAGGCCGAGGTCTCGCGCGCCGAGGCGGCCGGCCTGTCGCACCGTCCGCTCGAGGACACGATCCGCGGCACGCTCGACGCGGCGGAGACAACCGACGACGCGGGGATGAAGCCGGAGCGCGAAGGGGAGCTGCTGGAGGCATGGCGGGCCACCTGATCGCAACCGGGCTGGCGGCACTCGCGTTCGCTTCGACCGCGGCTGCCCAGTCGACCGTGCTCGACGAGGCTACCGAGGGTCTGCGCGCCGACCCGGTCTACGTCCATCCCGGCACCGACGCGCTGACAGAGGCCGAAGCCGACCGGCTTCGGGATGCGATCGACGAGGAAGGGGCCGCGCCGGTCTCGATCGCGATCCTGCCTGGATCCGTGCGCCGGGAAGCTGGCTCCAGCACTCAGGTGGCCGTCGAGCTCGCCCGGCTCGTGGGCGAGCCAGGCGTCTACGCAGTCGTGGTCGGGAACCAGTTCCGCGCGGTCAGCAACGATCTCGCGCGCGACCAGGCTCCGGCGCTTGCTACCCGCGCCTTTCAGACGCGCAACCAGGACGGGGTCGCCGCGGTACTGCTCGACTTCGTCCAGCGCGTCGGCGACGTACGGGCCGGGAGGGGCGAGTCCGGTGAGAGCGAAGGCCGCGGAGGCTTCCCCACGTGGCTGATCGCGGCCGGGGGAGCGATCGCGGCGCTCCTCGGAGTCCGGGCATATCGGCGGCGGAGGCGACAGGAGCGCGAGCTCGGGGAAGTCAAGGCGGTCGCGCGCGAAGACCTCGTGGCGCTCGCCGACGACGTCGTCGGGCTCGACGACCAAGTCGAGGCACATCCCGACGCGAAGGCGGCCTATCTCCGCGGCATGGAGGCGTATCAGCGCGCCGACGATGCGTTCGACCGCGCGCGATCTCCCGAGGACCTCGCGCGGGTGTCCGCAGCCATCGCCGACTCCCGCTACGAAATGGAGACGGCGAAGGCGCTCATGAGCGGAGCGCCGGCGCCGGAGCGGCGGCCGCCGTGCTTCTTCGACGCTCGCCACGGCAGCTCGGTCCAGGACGTGACCTGGATCTCGCCGTACGGCGGAGCGATGACCGTCCCCGCCTGCGAGGAGGACGCCAGGCGCGTCCTTGCGGGCGAGGAGCCCGAGACGCGCCAAGTCTTGGCCGGCGGCGTCAGGCGCCCGTTGTGGGACGCGCCTGCCTACTTCCAACCCTGGGCTGTCGGCTTCTTCGGCTTCGCCGCCGGCAGCGTCCTGTTCGGATCGGCCTTCGCGTCGGAGGCCGATGCGGCCACGGGGTTCGACGAGCTCGGCGGGGGCGACTTCGGAGGCGACTTGGGCGGCGGAGGAGACTTCGGCGGAGGTGGTGACTTCGGCGGCGGTGGCGACTTCGGCGGCGGAGGCGACGGCGGCGGGTTCTGAGAGCTCGTTTCATCGAGGGGCTCGCGACTCAGCGCCCTTCGTGACATGAGCTCTCGAAAGGACTATTCGTCTACGCCGCTCTCGCGGAAGCTCGGAGCGAAGCCGGACGTCGACGTCGTCGTCTTCTTCACGACGAGCCGCGAGGAGCTGGAGCGGCGGTTCCCCGCGCTGAAGGCGACAATGCGCCCGGCCGACGGGCTCTGGGTCGCCTGGCCGAAGAAGGCCTCGAAGATCGAGACCGACCTCGACTTCGACACCGTGCAGCGAATCGGGCTCGACGCGGGCCTCGTCGACAACAAGAGCGCCGCGATCGACGACCTCTGGCAGTCGGTCCGCTTCGTCTACCGGCTCGAGGACCGTTAGTCGTACGCGGCCCGAGCCCGCTTCCAGCGCGGGTCGTCGGTGCGGATGTGGTCCGGATTGACGCCCCGCCTCTCGGCGAGCGCGAGCGTGAGGAGCTGGAAGCGGACGATGTCCACCACTGGGTGGCGCGTGGGGACGAACTCCGCGTCGCAGCCGAGCTCGCGGAGCGCGGCGAGCGCGTCGCGCGCCCGCTCGGCGGCCCGACCCTCGCCCTCGAGCACGAAGCAGCGCACCGTTTCGTCGATACCCGCCAGGTGTCCGTGGAGGAGCTGCTCGGTGTGGTGCGCCTCGGCCGCGACGA
>DATFOC010000043.1:0-61370 GCA_035265935.1 Gaiellaceae bacterium | reverse complement strand
CGGCGACTGTAACGGCTGCCCGCCGGATGGAGAAGTCGGAGATGCCGCCGCTAGACTGACCCTGCGCGGGGCTATAGCTCAGTTGGGAGAGCGCCTGGATCGCACCCAGGAGGTCGCCGGTTCGAGTCCGGCTAGCTCCATAGCCGATTTGCAGGGAGTTTCTGAGGCGGCCCGATGGGGCCGCCTTTCTCTTGCGACCCGTATGCAACCCGGACGATCGCGAGTGAACGGGATCGCCCGAGGTGAATCGTGGAAATCCGGGCTCAGCCGACCGCGGCAGGCTTGCGCTCGACGTAGAGACCGGGGCCTGAAGGCTCCGGGATCGGCTCGCCGTCCGCGGCGAGCCCCTCGAGGTGGAGAGCGATCGCCGCGCGCATCTCGCGCTCGACTTCCTCGACCGTGGCGCCCGTCGCCACGCAGCCGGGCAGGTCGGGGGACCAGGCCGAGTAGTTGGACGGTGGGCCGCCCTCGACGAGGATCAGATATCGCTGCGCATGTTCGTCGTAGTCGCTCATTGCCTCAACCCTGCCTGACGAAGGATGCTTGCCGCCGTCTTTGGGTGCAAGTCGTCCGAGCGCTTCCCGGCGACCGTGACCCGACCGCGCTTCGTCGGGTGTTTGAGTTGCCGGTGGCTTCCCCGCGTCACCACGACCTCCCAACCGTCGTTCCCAAGAAGCTCGAGGATCTCGCGGACCTTCACCGGCTTCGGAGGTCGGCCGCGTGCGCACCGCGTCTGGCGGTCTCAACGAGACGATCGAGTGCGGGGCCGACGTCGGTGAAGGCGTCGGGAAAGAGGTGGCCGTAGGTGTTCAGCGTGACGTTGATCGATGTGTGCCCGAGTTGCGCCTGGAGGAGCTTGGGATGGGCGCCGGCGGCGACCATGAGCGCGGCGTAGGTGTGGCGGAGGTCGTGGAAGCGAAGTGGCGCAAGTTGGGCGCGGCGGACCGCAGGCCGGAAGACCCGCGCCATGAAGTTGTCCTTGCGCCAGACCGACCCGCCGGGCGTTGGGAAGACGAGCCCGAGCTCGTTAGGCACACGGGCGAGCAACTGCTCGCGGAGGACGCGAAGCGCCTCGCCCGAAAGGCCGACCTGGCGCCTGCCCGCGCTCGTCTTCGTCTGGACGATCTGCCCCTCCCGCGCCCCGGCCTCAACTAGCAGGAGACTGCGCGTGAGGTCCACCACGCGGTCGCGCAGGGCGAAGAGCTCGCCCTGCCGAAGGCCGGAGAGGCACTCGAGCATCAGCTCGGCGGCGCGCGGCGCGCGGCGGGCTATCGCGAAGACGTGATCCTCTACGTCAGCCGCACGGATCGTCTCGAGCTGCCAGCCGTCGAAGACGGCGAGGTGCTTGAGCGAGTCGCGGCAGCTCGCCAGCGTCGCCGGACGGACCCGCTGGCTGTACCGCTTGAGCCAAGCCTCGGTGAATTCGGCGAGCGTCTGAGGACTGGACGGGTAGAGCGCGCCGAGCGCGACGCGCCGGTTGATCTCGTCGCGCAAGAGCTCGGCGTCCCGCTTCCGCGGCCCGACCGTTTGCCAGCGGTACCTCCCGTCGGGGAGCGGCTGCTTCACCGCCCACGAGTTGCCGCGCTTGACAATGCAGGCCTTCTTCCTCATTGGCTCACCGTACGCGCGCTCCCGGACAGCCAGTTCACGCGTCGAACAACCTCGGCTGCGCTTGGTCGCTGTCGTCGACGGCCTGCTCGCCTTTCACACCGCTTGAACGCTTGGGCTCGGGCGCGCGGGTGGGGTTCCTGCTGCGCACTGCTCGCCTGCCCGCCGCCGGCGGAGTTACGGTCTCTCCGATCGCTTGCCCTCGTGCTTGCCGCCTGCGCTCTGCGGCGCGATGCTCTGCGATCCAGGTCCGGAGCTCCTCCGCGTCGAATCGGCGTGCGCCGCCGATCTTGTAGCTCGGCAGTTCGCCGCTGGCGGCTTGGTCGTAGACCCAGTTCTCGTGCACACCGAGCAGCTCGGCGACCTGGCGGGCGGTCATCATCGACTCCATCGCTGCTCCTTCTCGGATCGAGAGGCAGACGATAGCATAAATGAGTTCTACTGTGGTAGTAGCTCGTGACGCATCAGCGCTGTAGACTTTGGGTATGCGCGGCGGCGAGCTGATCCGGGAGGCACGCACCAGGGCAGGCCTCACCCAGACCGAGCTCTCGGAGCGGACCGGCCGCGACCGCTCGGTGATCGCCCGCTGGGAGCAGGGCGTGATCTCGCCGCCGGTCGAGAGCCTGCTCGCCTGCGTGCACGCCTGCGGCTACGACATCCCCCTGGTGCTGGTGCCGCTCGACGAGAGCGCCGACCGAGAAATCAGAGACGAGCTGATGGCGGCCCCGAGCGAGCGCGTCGCGCGCATGCTCGAACAACTCGGGCAGAAGCATGGCGGAAAGGGACGCTGAGGAGGAGATCGTGGCGAATCCGGCTTCCGCGTTCGACCCGTACACGATGCTCGCGGCGCTGCAAGCGCGCGGCGTCAGCTTCGTCGTGATCGGCGCCTTCGCCCGCGTGATCCACGGCACCGGCGAGGTCACCGACGGCCTCGACGTCACTCCCTCGATGCGCGAGGAGAACCTCTCCCGGCTCGCGAACGCGCTCGACGACCTCGACCCCCGCCGCACCGACGGCAAGCAGCTCGACCGCGTGGACTTGCGCGACCCGGTCGTCGAGCTCGACACCCGCGCCGGCGAGCTCAAGCTCGTCCCCGAGCCCGCCGGCAGCCACGGCTACGACGACCTCCGCCGCCACGCAAGCCGCGAGCCGCTCGGCCGCGGCATCCGTCCCCAGGTCGCCTCCCCCGGCGACCTCGCCCGCATGCTCGGTGCCCTCGAGCGCGAGCAGGAGATCCCGACCCTGCTCCGCCTCCGCCGCGTGATCGAGCTCGATCGCGGACTCAGCCGAGAGCTCAGCCGCGGCCGCTCCATCGAACGCTGAGCCGCCCGCGCGCTCGCCAGCCCTCCCGCGTACAGCAACTACCAGCCTCGATAGCAGGCGAGACACAGATGCACCCAAGGTGCTATCCGACGCACTGATTACTGTAAGGCGTCGTGTCCGCGAGGCGGAAACGGCGCCGCGAACGAAAACTAGGGCGACATCGCGCCGAGCCGAAGCTGATCTGGGCGCCGCCCGGAGAGCTTCAGGAGGTCGAGGGGCCCAACCGCCTCGCCTACAGCCGCAAGCAGGCCGCCGAGGCGCTCGGCGTCAGCATCTCCACCATCGACCGCCGCGTCGTTCCTTCCGTGCGCACGGTGAAGACGCCCTGGGGCCAGCGGCTGATCCCGGGCGCCGAGCTCGAGCGCTTCCTCCACGAGCACCTCGAACCTCCCCGCGAACCGGGCGAGCGCGGCGCCGCCGGCCGGCCGCCGTCGCTCCCTCAGAGCATCGTCGAGCGGATCAGACTGGAATACGCGCGCGGCCGCGGGCTCGCCGAGATCGCGCGCGCCCTCAACGAGGACGAGGTCCCGACCGCACACGGCGGCCGCCAATGGTGGCCGTCGACAGTCCGCGCAGTTCTCGTCCGCTCGAGTCCGCCAGCCTCCATTGAGGTCAGTCGCCAACAAGCCGTTTCCGACGGACCATTGAGCCGCGGGTGAACGTCACCGGGTTGCGGAGCAGCGTCGCGCCAGGCAAACCGATCCGGATCACGATGGATGTTCCCCGGCCGAACGGCATCGAGGTTTCCGAAGCGGAGGATCGCATCGTCGAACGCCCACGGTGCGATTCGTTGAATCATGAGCGTCCGGACGATTGGCGCGCGCGGCCGCGGAATCGTCAGAGTGACCTTCACGTTTCGCTCTGTCCTGCGCCACTCAGACCGCGGGCGGCTCGGGCCGCGAGCCTCTTCCGGCGTCTCGGCCGGCTCGTCCGCCGCCTGCTCGGGCTCTTCCTCGCCGGCGAGCTGGCGCGCCTTCTCGACCGCCTTCTCGATCGGCCCGACGATGTAGAACGGCTGCTCGGCGACGGTCGAGCGCGGACGCGCTCCGCGCCGGAGGAAGCACATTGCAATCGGCGGCTGCGCGAGCGTGACCCAGCGGGCGTTCCGGCGCGCCTCCTCGGCGAGCAACTCCACGGCGGCGTGCGGCCGTTCGAGCAAACTGCCACCGCTCGAGTTCGCGCAGGCGTGTGCTCGAGTCGCCGAGCGCTGTCGCGCTTCCGCGCTACCGCGTCGGGCGGCAGCCGCCTCTCAGCGCGACACGCGTGCGATCCAACACGGACTCACTGCGACCCGACGCAGGGTCAGGCACCCTCATTACTGGTCCGACACCTATACACATACGTCTGGTTCCAGTTGGCGCTATGAGCTTGGCACTTCGCCTTCCCGTAGGCGATCGTTCGTAGATCCTGAACGTACCCGCTCGTTATCGATGCCCCGACATACCCGTAGCAGGAGTCGCTGGTGTTGCACAACGAAAGCTGCATCCGCACGCATTCTCCGAGCAGGTTGCAGTCGGGTTCGTACTGAACCTCATTGAAGTTGAGGCTGCTTTGCCACGACGAGTAGTTGAACCCGCCCGCGCCGAAGTACGTGTTCGCCGAATACCACTGCGCCCACGCCAGCGCGACGGTCGGGAAAGCGAGCGCCACAACCGCGACGGAGGCAAGGATCCATCGCCTCATCAATCGCCTCCCGGTTGAACTGGCACAAGCTTCCGCTTGCCGCTCTCGTATTCGACCTCAAGATCGATCCGGTCTGATCCTGACCCCGCGAGGGTGGCGTAGATAGCGTTGTTCCTAATCGACGCGGCCTGTTGGTCCGATGCCGTCACTACCCACGCCCGGCGCACATCGTCAGCAACGACCGCTACCAGCACGGGTTGCTCGTCCGGATAACCGGGACTGATTGCAGGGAACACACCCGGAACGTTGAGACGAACGAAATGATCGGCTCTGAGGCAGGTCCCGAGGCGCCGCGCCAGGAAGAGGCAAACTGAGGCGTCCTCCGCCTGGAATGCGTAGAGATCGCCTTGGCTACCGGAACGCAACCGCCGAAGTCGCGTCTCCGCATTTTCGATCGGCACCCCGACGTATGCGGCCGCGGCTCCCACAGCAACTGGCGGGATGGATTCGGGAAGTGGAACAGCGGGTAGCGTTCGAAGCGCCGAAATCCCGGCCGGGAACCCCGCCGGATCCGTCAGGTAGCGCGCGGCGAAAGCGGTGCCAAATCCGCCAACAGCAACAAAAAGCGAAATCACGGCTCCGACAATCTTCGTCCGCCGCGCTGGTCGCCAACCTCTCACGATAGTCAATGGATCCTACCCCCGTAATCGCGGGACGGCCAACCCGACCGCGCATCCACGCCGATGAGACGGCGATGCGTTCGCAGGCGACGCGCCGTTTGTCCTTGAGCCGTGGCCTTGGCGCGCAGCCATCCTGCGGCAGGTAACGCGCCGCGACGCGAGGGTCAGCCTCGTCGCCGAACGGCTACGATCCCGCGACCGCCTACTACCGCCGTCGTGGCGGATATGTCGTACGCAACAACCGGACCGGCGACGTCGTTCAGGTTTCGGACCGCCTCGACCCGTACTGGAAGGCTCCGTGGGACAGGTAGCCAGCGAGATCGCACGCGAGGCGGGAATCCGCATGCACAGGGTTGGACGCTCCGAGCTACTCGGCCGCGATGGGCTGGAGTCCTTCCTCGAGGCCTGCAAACGAGCTGAAGGGCTCATCGTTGGGATTGAGGGCTTCCGACTGATCGGTGATCGGATCGAGCCGGACATGGAGTGGATCGCCGACTTCTCGGAGTTGTCGGATCCAGCTGAGTCGGTTTCCGAAGCTCGCGAGTTCCTCGAGGCGGCTCCCAACGACCTCTTACTTCGACTTCGACATTCTCCGCAGCGATCAGTAGCGGAGTCGGCGTCTCCAGGCGGCTGCTCACGCGGGGTCCACGCTCTGCCGTTTGAGGTCTTCAGTTGCCACCTTGGCCGTGCTGACTCCTTGGAGTCAAACGGGTTTCGCCGACTAGGCGCGATCTGCGGCGACACTCGGTCAACGCTCGTAATGAAGGGTTCCCCGGTTCGGGTCCGGGGCGTCGGCTTGCCCGATTTGCAGGGATTTCTGCGGGGGTAGCACGATCGGCCCCCGTGGCGCCGAAGGTCTACCAACCGTCTTCAGCTAGCGGCGACGTGGGCCTCTTCCGGATCGATTAGCTGATCGTGACGCGCCGTCGCCGGGTGGACGAGCGGGCCGACATCCACCTCCTGACAGAGGCTCAGGCTGTCGACGAGCCCTCCGTCTACCCCCCGGGTCGTCCGGCATGCGCCGGAGGCGTCCGCCGGGCGACTTCCTTGCCATTCCCGTCGCGACTAATGAGGACGGAGGCCCGCCGATCGAGCTCCGTGTACGGAGGGAATTGCCGGGTGAGCCGTCCTCTCGACGGCGAAGCCGCGCGAAAGCGCCCTGACCGCTCAGCCATGTGTCTCCCCATCCCCTATCGATCGCTAGTTAACGACGCACAAGAATGAACTACTCTTGAGGGCGTGCGAACGGTTGGCGCTCGTGCCTCGTTCCTAGCGGCGATAGCGTGCACTCTTCTCGCTGCGCTCGCCCCCGGAGTGTCGGTTGCACGAGGGGCAGAGACTCTGTGCGACTGGGGTGAAGGCTTTCGCACGTCCTCCAACTACGCAGTCGGCCTCTTCGATTCGTGGACGCATAAATCGACATGGCGAACGTGGTCAAACCCGAATATGTGGCTCGGTAGGCGGCTCGACGGCGCGACCACCACCTACGAGTATTTCTCCCCGTACGGCGGATATCACTCGTTTGTGAATGCCAGCAACAACTGGCGCCGTACGACGATCTACGGAGAGCAGACGCCGTACAATCCCGGGACGAACTACCGGTTGGAGCAGTGGTCAACAATCGGGTGTTAACGCGGAAGCGACGGGAAGCCCTGCTCGTCATCGTCGCAGGGCTGATTCTCGGAATCTTTGCTACCGCAACCGGCCTCGTGGCGAGCCCCGTCACGGCGATCAGTGGTGGAGCTGAGGCTGTCGCCGGTGAGCAAGCGGCCAATTCCAGCTCGCGCGTAAATAGGCTTTCACCGCAGACCAGGCCGTTGACGCAGGACGAAGCAACTGCCTTCCGCAATGTGTTTCCCGACGTCGCATCGGACGGCGTGCCTGTCGCTCACGGCCGAACCGAATTCGATGGAGACGTTTGGTCGATCACAACGTGGAGGAATGCGGCTCACCAGTTTTGCTTTGGCACAAATGTTCCCGGAGAGGGCCATTCACAAGAGTGCATGGCCGCGGACGATCTCTTCGCCGAACGGCCAATCCGGATCGGCCGGGGTGCTCAACAGGAAGGTTCCGGGTGGAAGGTTGTTTGGGTTGAGGGAGTCGTCGCCCCTTCAGTGAGGTCCGTACTGATGATGACTGCGGAATGCGAGAAAGTTCCGATCCACGTGGACGGGGACGGGGTCTTCTTCCACCTTATTTCTGGCGCAGCCGCCGTCGGCGGGCAATGGCCGGTTCGTGTCGACGCCATTGACGGCACCGGCGCCGTCGTTACATCCACGCGGTTGCCGATAACGGAGCCCGACGCAGAATCGCCTTTCGCGTCTGATCAGCCGACCTGCTCCTAGGCAAGGCCCGGCGTCCGCTCGTCGGGCGTAGCGCCACATCGCGGCCACGCACAGCCAGAGGTCGGCAAGCGCGCTGACACCCGGAAGCGCTTAAGCGGGCGCGAGCGGAGTGGCGCAGGCCGGTTCGCGCTTGCGACTCACACTGCCGCTGCCAGCGCTTCGGCCGCCGGCACGTGCTCGGGCTGGGCGCCCCCGCTCGACCACCCATTCTCTCTCCGAGCTCGGCAGAGCCATGCCGAGGGCGTCGGTTTACCGGGGTGTGCTTCGCTCCCAGGCGTGAAAACCCAGAGTCGCAGGGTACCGCCACTCCACGTGCCAAGCTAGTGCTTGCGCCATCGTGCTCAGGCTGAGCCTGGTCATCCCGCGCTGGCACTGATGACGGCGTGCGGCGGTCGTTGCTCAATCCGACAACGAATCTTGCAACCCATATGTAACCCGGAGGTGCAGGCAAACGGGGTGGAAATGGCGGATTGCCCGGAAGGAGTCGTTACGAAGTCCTGCAAATGAACACTTCTCGGGGAGATCCCGGCTCGCGCCGAAAACCCCCAATCATGGATCGCACCCAGGAGGTCGCCGGTTCGAGTCCGGCTAGCTCCATAGGCGAAACCCCCGCAGAGATGCGGGTTTCGTTTTCCGAAGTGAAGACGACCGGGGCCGAGGTCAGCGTTTTGGTCAGCGTTGGGCAGGATTCGGGGCCACCGGAAAGTGTCAGAGAAACGGCTTGGGCTCCGTCCGCCGAGCTAGTACGCGCGCGACGATTGGTACCGGGACGCCGCGGCCCGGCTCGTGTACGTCAGCACATCGGCCAGGAACCCAAGCGCCACGACGATCCACTCACCGCCGTCGACGCCGACGATGGGCGACCAGACGAGCAGGTACCCGAGGGTCGTCCAGGGGAGGGCGATCAGCCCGAGCAGCGGCCAGAGCCACGAGTCGAACGCCAGCTCGACGCGCTCACCGAAGATCCACCAGGCGAGGAGCGCAACGCGCGGACCGAGGACCCCCGCCGTCAGGACCAGACAGCACATGGCGCGGGACTATCGCACACGCGGTCGCCGGCTTCGGATTCGCGCTCCTACTGCAGTTGAGGGACGGCCTTGGGGTCCGACACAGCCGAAGAGCGGGCCCGACGGGCCCGCTCTTCGTAAGCGGCTAGGGGAGGTTCGCTGCGAGGAACCTCTGTGCCGCGGCAGAGTCGGTCCGATACTCCAGGTTTGGGCCGGTGCAGCGTGTGCTGAACGTCCAAGTGTTGAGCGCCACGACCGTGCCGTTGTGGAACAGCGGCCCGCCGGAGTCGCCGAAGCAGACGCTCGCCGTGATCTTCAGGAACCGATCCGGGAAGGCGTCGTGCTCCGTGATGACGCTGACGTCTCGGTAGCTGCGAATGCCATCGTCGAGGACGAACGGGTGGTTGGACAAGAGGCTGCCGGTGATGAACCCGTCCAGCCCGTAGCCAACCGCCGTGAACGTCGTCGTCTTCAGGTCGAGCGCAGCGAGGTAGCCTGGTCCGGCGATCGCCGCGGGAGTGATGCCGACAGGCGGAGCATCCAGGAACACGAGCGCGATGTCCTCGGCGGGTGGCGCGAGGAACCCGTGCTTCGAGTTGCCGCTTCCACCCGGCTGGGTGAACCAGTCCGGGTGCACGACGATGCGGTCGACAGTCGAGTATGGCCCATCTTGCTCCGGGTCGAACGTGATCCGGACATCGTCCGGGCCGAAGCCGTCCTCGCCGACGTCGACCAGGAAGTCCGTGCAGTGCGCGGCCGTCAGGACGACGTTGGATCGGACGAGGGTGCCGGAGCAGAACTGGAACCAGTCGGCCCCGACCTTGATCTGCAGTGAGCCGACATTCGAGAACCGGTTCGCCGTGTCGGCCGTGCCGTTGAGAACGGCTCCCGCCGGGCCCGCCACAAGCAGGACGGCGAGGGTCGCCACGAGCATCGCGAACGTCGTAGCGGCGCGTGAACGATGCATCTTGCTCTCCCCCTTTCCTTGGGTGCGCGCCGACGCTAGCGCTTTCTGAAATCGCTTGCACTATCAGTTCCTCGTCTCATGCCTAGCCGTACCGAGTTGCCGGGCCCCTTGGGCAGGCCGGTGAGTAGAGGCGGCGAGCCAAGGGGAATCTTGACTGCAGCGACTTCCGCACCAAGGTAACTGGGTAGGATCGCTCCGTGCCCGACCCGAGTCTCGACCTCCTGCGGGGAGTCCCGCTCTTTGCCGCGGCCGATGATCGCTTTCTCGAGCGCCTCGCAGGCGAGTTCATGGAGCGGACGTACGCGCCCGGGCAGACAATCGCCGAGGAGGGCGAGTCAGGCAAGACGTTCATCGTCATCGAGACGGGCGAGGTCGCGGTGACCGTCCACGGAGAGACGGTCGGCCGGCTCGGCCCCGGCGATGCTTTCGGCGAGATGGCGCTGATCGACAAGTCTGCGCGCAGCGCGACCGTTAAGGCGGAAACGCAGGTGCACGGCTACCAGCTACCCGTGTGGAGCTTTCGTCCGCTCGTCGAGAGCCATCCCGAGATGGCGTGGGTGCTTCTCGAGGCGCTCGCTCAGCGGGTCCGCGTTGCCGAGGGACGCGGCACGGCGACCGAGTCATAGCGATCATCTGATCTAGCGAGTTGAGGCGAGCCGGACGCGCGGATCGTGTTGGGCGACTGCGAGTCGTCTCGCGTTTTGGTGCGGACTGAGCGGGAAGGCGTTCCTCGAGATGGAAGAGTCGCCGCACGAACAAGGCCGCTCTCCAGAGGCCACGTACGACGTCGTCGTCATCGGGGCGGGGCAGGCCGGCCTCGCGATTGGGTACTTCCTCAAGCAAGGACGAAAGTTCGTGATCCTCGAGGCCGCGGACGCCATTGGTTCCGCCTGGCGCGACCGCTGGGAGTCGTTGAGGCTGTTCACGCCTCGCCGGTACAGCGGCCTACCCGGCCTTCCATTCCCCGGCGATCCAGAGGGATACCCCGACCGTGACGAGGTAATCGCGTATCTGGAGCGGTACGCGGAGACGTTCGAACTGCCGGTCGAGCTGAAGAGCGCGGTCCGGACGCTCACTCGAGAGAACGGGCAGTTCGTGCTGGAGGTCGACGGCAGGCGGATCATCGCCGAGCAGATTGTTGTCGCCACCGGTCCATTCCAGAAACCGTTCATCCCGGAAATGGCGAGCCGACTCGAGGCGGACGTCCTTCAGGCCCACAGCACGGGCTACCGCAAACCCACGGACCTGGCCGAAGGTACGGTGCTCGTCGTCGGCGGTGGCAACACGGGCTTCCAGATCGCCGAGGAGCTCTCCAGTACGCGCCGGGTTGTCCTCGCCGTCGGCTCGCGGCAGATGCCGCTCCCGCAACGACTGCTCGGCCGAGATCTTTTCTGGTGGCTGACGAAGACCCGGCTCTTCAGTACAGCGGTCGAATCGCGGCTCGGTCAGAAGCTGCGAACTCGAGAGACGCTGATCGGCTCCAGCCCGCGGAAACTTCGGCGCAGCTATGGCGTGGAGTTGAAACCCCGCGTTGTCGACGCCGAGGGGCGAATCGTGCGCTTCGAGGACGGGAGCGAGCTGGACGTCGACGCAGTCATCTGGGCAACGGGGTACCGGCCTGACTACTCCTGGATCGACCTCCCCGTCTTCGACCCGGACGGGCGCCTACGACACCGCCGAGGCGTCACCGAGGTGCCCGGCGTCTACTTCCTCGGTTTGACCTGGCAGCACACGCGGGGATCGGCGCTGATCGGCTGGGTCAAGGACGATGCCGAATTCGTCGCCGAGCAGATCGCGGCCTTTCAAGACGAGCCGCGGAGGTTGGCCGCTGCGCGCGAGCCGGTAGACGACGACCCCATGGAGGCGCCGGCAGCTTCGAGAGAAAGGGTTTAAGGCATGAGACACCCCCACCACCATCCCGAGACCGGAAGTACGGTGATCGATTCCCTCCCCACCGAAACGGAGGGGCTGCCCGAAGCGACAAGCCCAGAGATCGTCGAACTAGCCGACGGTGACTCCTTCAACCTCGAGATCGCCGCCGTTGCGAAGCGGATCGGCGGCGCGACCGTGCGCATGCTCGCCTACAACGGATCGATTCCCGGACCGACGCTGAAGCTCCCGCAGGACTCGACCGTGACCGTCCACGTCACGAACCGCGGCGATCTGGAAGCAACCGTGCACTGGCACGGCCTCCGGCTTGAAAACCGATTCGACGGCACGCACGACACGCAGGCGCCGATCCCAGTTGGAGAGACCTTCACCTACGAGGTGAGCGTTCCTGATCCCGGCGCGTACTGGTATCACCCCCACATCCGGGAGGACTACGGCCAAGAGATGGGCCTCTACGGCAACATCCTCGTCGTCCCCGCGGGGCAGGACTACTGGCCGCCCGCGAACCGCGAGCTGCTTCTCACGCTGGACGACATTCTGATCGAGGACGGGAAGATCGCGGCCTTCAGGGAATCCGAGACAACCCACGTCGCGATGGGTCGCTTCGGCAACGTGATGCTCGTCGCCGGCGAGCCGGATCTCGAACTGGATGTGAGAAGAGGCGAGCTCGTGCGTCTCTTCCTGACCAACACCGCGAACACGCGCGTCTTCAACGTCACCTTGCCCGAGGCCCGGATGAAGCTCGTCGGCGCTGACAGCGGCCACTACGAGCGCGAAGAGTTCATCGAAGAGGTCCTCATCGCTCCCTCCGAGCGCGTGGTCGTCGACGTCCTCTTCGGTGAGCCCGGCGAGCTCGCCCTCGAACACAAGACGCCCGACCGCACCTATCCACTCGCCGCGATCACCGTCACGGACGAGCCAGCCGAGCCCACGCTCGGACACCAGTACGAAGCCCTGCGCACGAACTCAGACCTGGTAGCCGAGCGCGACCGAATCGCACAGTACTTCAGCGCTCCGCCGGACAAGACGCTGGCATTTGTTGCCGAGATGGACATGGGGGTTCCGGAAGGCGCGACGCTTGTCTACGCATGTCCGATGCATCCAGAGGTGGTCAGTGACGAGCCTGGCAAGTGCCCGAAGTGCGGGATGAAGCTTCTTGCGACAGCGGCCGCCGCGGAGACGACGTTCGTCTGCCCAATGCATCCGGAAGTAGTGAGCGACTCTCCTGAACGCTGCCCCAAGTGCGGAATGAAGCTCGTGCCGGCGGGCGTCGTCGCAGCCGCCGGCCACGAACATCACGGCCACGGCGGCCACGGGGGTCACCACGGCCATGAGGAGAGTGGCGGGAAAGAAGGACACGAAGGGCACCAATCTCATGGGCAGGGCGGTCACGCGCATCGGGATAGCGAGCACGGCGGCCCCCACGGCCATGGCGAGACTCCCGAACCCGCGCAGGGAATCGAATGGGAAGACGACATGGTCGAGGTCAACCGAATGACCACGCCGGCAAACATGCGCTGGAAGCTCGTCGACCGCGAGACCGGCGCGGAGAACGCGAGAATCGACTGGCGGTTCCGCGTCGGCGACCAAGTCAAGATTCGCCTCGTCAACGAGATGGACTCGGACCATCCCATGCCGCACCCCTTCCATGTTCACGGCGCCGGACGGTTTCTGATCCTCGCTCGGGACGGGGTCGACGCGCCGAATCTCGTCTGGAAGGACACGGTGCTGGTGCGGACCGGAGAAACGGTGGACATCCTCCTGGACGTCACCAATCCCGGCACCTGGATGGCGCACTGTCACATCGCCGAGCACCACGAGAGCGGGATGATGTTCAGCTTCAACGTCGATGAGGCCGGGTAGCAACCCGCGCCACGCGCGGATGAGAGAGGCCTTGAAGACGAGGAGCTTCCCGATCCGATGAGCAGCGCAGCCGCCACTTTCGCCTTCGCCGACATCGCCGGCTTCACTGCCCTCACGGAGGCACATGGAGATGAGGCGGCGTTCGCTCTCGTCGCCGACTTCAGGGATGCTGTGAAAGCCGAGCTGGCCTCCGCTCGTGGAGAGCACGTCAAGACGATCGGGGACGCGCTCATGCTGCGGATCCCGGATCCGGGGGACGGGATCGTCCTCGGCCTGCGCATTGCCAATGACCTGATGCTCGAGCACGGAGCGCCCGCCGTTCGAGTCGGCCTCCACCACGGGTCGGCAGTCGAGAACGAGGGAGACTATTTCGGCGCGACCGTCAACTTGGCCGCGCGGATCTCGGCGCTTGCCAGTGGTGGCGAGGTGCTGGTCACGGGAAGCACGGCCGCGCTTGTGCCGGAGCTCGATGGGGTCTTCTACGAATCTCGCGGGCGCCAAACCCTGAAGAACGTCGCTGAACCCGTCGAGGTCTTTGCCGCGTTGCGAGTTGGCAGTTTGAGCGGAGAGGCGCTGCCGGTTGACCCCGTCTGCCGGATGGCTGTCGACCCCGACCACGCAGCCGGACGGCTCGTGCACGGCGGCGACGCCTACTTCTTCTGCTCGCTCAGCTGCGCCGGCGCGTTTGCACAGCAGCCTGACCGTTACACCGCTTAGAACGGCGGTGGAATGACTGTGCGTGCGCACAGACTGCAGGGGGTACTGCGCGTCCACCCCGGCGAAGGAAGGACGCTTGCCCTGGCCGTAGCCGTTGCCTTCCTTGCCGACGCGGCCATCATGATCGCCCAAAGCAGCATCGATGCGCTCTTCTTCGCCCGCTACGGGGTCGAGAAGCTCCCGAGGCTTTACCTCATCGTCGGCGTCGCAATGTTCCTGACCACCGTCGGCGTCGGCGTGCTCCTGGCGCGGGTCGGGCGCGAGCGTGTGTTCGTTCTCATTCCTTGTGCGATCTCCGTCGCCGCCCTGTTCGCACGCGCGGCCGTCGAGGCAGAGGCCACCTGGGTGTACGGCGCGCTTTGGATCCTGCAGAGCGTCGCCGAGTTCACCTGTCTCCTCGCGATCTGGGGACTCGCCGGCCTCGTCTCGGACACGCGGCAGGCAAAGCGGTTCTTCCCACTGATCGCGGCCGGAGGCGTCGTCGGCCTCATCGTGGGCGGCCTCGCCACAGGCCCCCTCGCCGCAACAGTCGGATCGGAGAACCTGCTCTTCGTCTGGGCCGCGCTGATGGGCGCTGCGGCGGCCGTGGCGTGGCGGCTTGTCTCCACGCGGCCGCCGACCGCCGAAGCGCCACGTACGCGGCGCCGGCGGCCGGGCGTTCTCGCCGCCGTCTCCGACGTGCGTGCATCCCCACTCCTGCGCTGGATGAGCGCAGGCGCGCTCCTCACCTCGCTCCTCTTCAGCCTCCTCTACCTCCCGTTTTCGAAGGCCGCCGCTGAGCGCTACCCCGATGCCGACGACCTCGCCGCCTTCTTCGGCGCCTTCTTCGCCCTGTCGATGGGGACGGCGCTCGTGCTCTCGCTGCTCTTCACCAGCCGGCTTCTCGGCAGATTCGGCGTGCCGACCGTCGTGCTCGTCCTGCCGGTTCTTTACCTCGTCACGTTCGGAGCCCTGGCGGTCGCAGCGACGTTCGCGACCCTGGCCGCGTTCCGCTTCGCGCAGATCGCCTGGCGGAGCGGCGGTGCCGGCAGCACGTGGGAGGCCCTCGTGAACACCATCCCCGCCCACCGCCGGGACCGCGTCCGCGCGTTTCTCACGGGCGTTCCGACACAACTCGGAACCATGGTTGCTGGCGCCGTCGCCCTCATCGCCAAGCGATTCGACGAACCTCGCGTGCTCTACGGCGCTGGCCTCGTCGGCTCCGCACTTGCAGTCGCCTCGATCTCGCGCATCCGCAACGCCTACCCGCGCGCGCTGGTCGCGGCCCTGCGCGAAGGACGCCCCACGATCTTCGGCACACCGGGGGGTCCGCGGGCTGCGATCGTGAGTGCCGACGCCGTCGGGCTCGCAGTACTCCGGGACCTCCTCACCGACCACGAGGTCACCGCGCGACTGCTCGCGGCGAACGCCCTCGCCGACCTCGACCTTCCCGAAGCGGCCGAGGCGCTGACTTCTGCGGCCGGGGAAGACGACGAGGCCGAGGTTCGGCTGGCTGCCCTCAGGTCGCTCGAGCGTGTTGATGCGGGACGTGCCGTCGCGGTCGCGGTCGCGCGGCTGTCTGATACCGACTCATCGGTGCGCCTTGCCGCTCTTGGGGTCCTGGCCCGCAGCGGCGTAGACCCGCCGCGCCAAGTGCTCGACGACGAGAAGGTCTCGGTCCGCGCGCTCGCCGCCGCGATCCTCTTCGAACGTGAAGAGGGCGCGAAGTCGGTGCTCGACGCGGTCGTGCACTCGCCGGATTCGTCCGTTCGAGAGGTCGGATACGGCGCGATCGCCACCGCCGGCGCTGCCGAAACACGGCACCTGGCGTTGGCCGGGCTCGACGACGTCGACTCCCGAGTGCGCTGCGAGGCGGCACACGCAGTCGCCGCCGCCGCAGAGGAAGAGGGGGTCAAACCGCTCGTCGCCTTGCTCGCGGACGACGCCACCGTCGTCCGGGCTGCCGCGGCAGAAGCGCTCGGAAAGGTCGGCGAGCCTGCTGTCGACGCAGTCGTCGACGCGCTCTTCGCCGAGGGTTACGAGGACGCAGCATTGGCCGCGCTCGAACGCCTTCCCCTGGAAGGGAGCGCCGTGCCTCTTCGGAGGTTCGCGTCCGAGTCGGTTGCGCGCGCGCTCGAGGACGCAGACTTCAGAAGCAGACTCGGACCGAGCAGAGACGCCGCCGTTGCGCTCCTGCACGATTCGCTTCGGGCGCGTGAGGAACGCTACGCGCTCGCCGCGCTTCACGCGGCTGCGCTGCTGGGCGCACGTCGCACCAGTGTCTTCGCGGCGGTCGAAAACCTCGTCGTGACCGACCCGGCTCAGCGCGCAACAGCGCTCGAGGTCATCGAGACGGTGGGAGATCCGGCGATCGTCCGGCCGCTGCTCGCGCTCTGGGAACCGCACGCGAGCGACGGCTTCGACGCGGAGGTGATCGATCGGCTCCGCCACGACCCCGATACTTGGATACGGCAGTGCGCCGAGTTCGCGAAGGGCGCGCTTGAAGGAGGAACGATGACGCACACCCTGACGACTCAGGTCCCGCTGGTAGAGCGCGTGGTTTTCCTGCGCAAGGTCCCCCTCTTCGTGGCGCTCCCGCCGCAAGAGCTCGAACCGATAGCGGCCGTCGCCGAGGAGGAAGTCTTCTCGGAAGGCGAGCTGCTGGCGGTCAGAGGCGACCCCGGCGACACGCTCTACGTCATTGTCGACGGCGAAGTGCAGGTGCTCGGAGCCGACGAGCAGGAGCTCGCGGTGCGAGGCCCCGGCGACTTCATAGGCGAGATGGCGGTGATATCGAGCAAGCCTCGTGTGGCCTCGCTCGTGGCGATGTCGGACGTCCGCGTCCTCGAACTGCACAAGCCTGCGTTCGAAGCGATCCTCCGCGAACGGCCCGAGACCGCGCTCGCGATGATGCGAATCCTCTGCGACCTGCTCGCGGGCTACGCCGGACCGACCGAGTGACCACCCTCTGGCCTTCCAGAGCATTGAGCGATGAGCTCTGCGCGATGCGTCGGTCATAACCCATGGATCGCGATAGGCGGCCGAGGAATCGACGAGCCGCCTACGCTGAGGTGACGAAACGGCCAAAAGGAGGCGCCACGATGCCCGAGCACACGATCGGAACCCGCGAGGAATGGCAGACGGCTCGCGACGAACTTGCGAAGCTCGAGGCCGAGCAGGCCGAGCTCGACCAGAAGGTGACCGAGCAGCGACGTCAGCTTCCCTGGGTTCCCGTCGAGAAGGAGTACGAGTTCGACACCGAGGAAGGGAAGAAGACACTCGCCGAGCTCTTCGAGGGGCGCTCGCAGCTTCTCGCC
This sequence comes from Gaiellaceae bacterium, assembly GCA_035265935.1. Taxonomy (GTDB): domain Bacteria; phylum Actinomycetota; class Thermoleophilia; order Gaiellales; family Gaiellaceae; genus JACDAN01. The sequence continues at coordinate 44,051 of DATFOC010000043.1, read as the reverse complement.
TACAACATCATGTTCGGCCCCGATTACGAGCGCGGCGCCTGTCCGGGCTGCTCGATGGTGGGGGACGAGCTTGGCGCCACGCGCGTGCATCTGAACCACCGCGACGTGACACTGATCTGCTTCTCGCGTGCACCGATTGACCGGCTCATCGCCTACAAGGAACGTATGGGTTGGCAGTTCCCCTACGTCTCGACCAACGGGACGGAGTTCCCCTTCGACTTCGGGCTCGCCCTCACGCCCGAGCAGGCGCAGGAGATCCCCGAGGTCAAGGAGACGCTCGAGAACCCCTCCGAGTGGCTCGTGGACTGGGGGAGGCAGGTCGGAGCCAAGCTCGAGGACGGCCTGCGCGAGAGCCCGAGCTTCATCGCGTTCGCGCGCGACAACGGAACCGTGTACCACACCTATACCGTGTCGGCGCCCGATCCATTCGTCGCGCCGTACAACTCGTTCCTGCTCAAGCGAACGCCGAAGCCCGAACCCGAGGAGCCGCGCGCCTGGCGCAAGGACGAATACCCGGACTGACCGCGTTCGTGCTCTGAATCACACGTAGGCTGCTCGAACTCAGCGCGACAGCGGCGCTGCCGGTCTCGTCCCGCGGTTTGCCGGGTCCCGTCCGCCCCAGGCGGGTGCCCCGTCACGAGCAATTCGAATCGGCTCGGCGGCGCGCGCTGGTCGCCTCGAGCGGTGAGCGAGCCGCCGTCGCGGCATGATCGGCCGGTGAACGTGCCCCCCGTGCCGCCGAACCTCGCGAAAGCTGCGGACTGGTCATGGCGGCTCCTCGCTGTGGGGGCGGCGGTGTTCGTCGTGATCGCGCTGCTCTGGTACCTCCGTGTGATCGTCCTCCCGATCATGGTGGCGCTCACGGTCGCGCCGGCCCTCACACCGCTCGCCGAGCGACTCCGGGGCCTGCGGCTCGAGCGCCCGGCCGCCGCCATTGCACTGTTGACGGGGCTCGCGCTCGTCGCCGGGTTGATCGCGATCGTGACGGCATCGGTTCTCGCCCAGTGGGAGGAGCTCCGGGACTCGGTCTCCCAGGCGGTGGACGACATCACGACTCGGCTCGAAGCCGAGCCCTTCAACCTGTCCTTCGACAGGACCGAAGATCTGCGGTCGTCATTGGGCGATTCGTGGCAAGAGGCGTCGGGCTATGCGGCTTCGGGCGTCCAGGCGGGGATCGGCCTGATCACTGGGCTGGTGCTCGCGATCGCGATCCTCTACTTCGTGCTGCGCGACGGCGCGCGGTTGTGGGCGTGGATCCTGGCGTTGTTCTCGCCCGCGACACGCCCGGCGCTCGACCTGGCAGGGCGGCGGGCATGGGACGTCCTCGGCGGCTTCGTCCGTGGAACGGCGCTCATCGCCGCCATCGATGCCTCGCTGATCGGGCTCGGGCTCTGGATCTTGGGAGTGCCGCTCGCGTTCGCGCTGGCCGTGCTCGTCTTCATGGGCGCCTTCGTCCCCTTCGTCGGCGCGTTCGTCTCGGGGCTGGTGGCGGCGCTCGTTGCCTTCGCAGACGGTGGCTGGGAGCTCGGGCTCGCGACACTGGCCCTCGTCGTCGCCGTCCAGCTGATCGAAGGCAACTTCCTGCAGCCGATCATCCAGAGCCGCACCGTCGACCTTCACCCCGCCGTGATCCTCCTCGCGGTCGCCGCCGGCGCCTCGCTCTTCGGCATCGCCGGGGCCTACCTGGCCGTGCCGGTCACGGCCGTGGTCTTTGCCTTCGTCGCATCCCTGCGGACCCCTCCCAGCGGTGTGGGATGAGCGCCGCTCGGCCAGTGGCATCCGCATTGCTCGCCATCGTGATGCTGTTGGCAGCGTCTGCGGCCGAGCCCGCGGCGAGCAAGACGATCCGCGTGCGGAACGACAAGCAGTTCCAGGCCGCGGTCGCGAAGCTCGCGAACTCGGGCGGCACGATCCGGCTACTGCCGAACTTCTACCTCGCGCTTCGTATAGGTCCGCGCTCCGAGCGCCCGCTGCGGATCATCGGGAGGCCAGGCGTGCGGATCGAGCGGGTGCTGTTCGACCGCACGAAGCGCGTGTCGCTCGCCCAAGTCAGGATCTCGCCGCGAAGACAGCATGCGATCGTCGAGGTCAACGAGTCCAAGCACATCCACTTGGACGACCTCTTCGTCACCGCGAGGGGAACGCGTCTCTCCGCGTCGGTGACCGCGTGGGCTTCGCGGTACGTCAGGATCCGCCGCAGCACGTTCACGCATTGCGGGGATCGCTCCGTCGAGTGGTCGAACTGCCTCATGCTCTTCCGGCGCACGCAGCACGTGACCGTCGAGGACAACTGGTTTCACGATTGCTACGGCTGTGACTTCATCCACGGGCGGTTCGGCTCGCACCTGACGATCAGGCGGAACCGCTTCGAGCGGGCTCTCCCTTGCCGACTCCGGCTCCTCGGCCGGGTGCGCTGCGGCCACCAGGACCTCGTCCAGCTGTTCAAGGGCACGTGGCTGCGCGTGGAGCGCAACCATTTCGGCGTCTACAAGTACGGCGGCGCCCAGCTGTCGCTCACAGGGCCGATCGACCACGTCTCGATCGCCAACAACGTGTTCGTCGGGACCGACCCCCGGGTCCCGGGCTATCGGGCGCGAATGGGTCTCATCGTCGGCGCGAAGGGCTCGGATCGCCTGCCGCGCTTCGTCGAGGTCGTCAACAACACGATCCTGACCGGCTTCAAGCGAATCGACGGCTATGCAGGCTCGTTGCGAATCAGCCGCGCGTACCGGTACGGAGGCTACTCACGTCGCCAGCGGCCCCTGATCGTCAACAACGTCATCGGCCTGCTGCGCACCTGGGGCCGCGTCTGCTTCGGCGTGCGCGGATCGATCTCGAACGTGATCGTCCGCGGCCACAGGTGCTCCCGCTCCGATCAGGTCGGCTTCGCGCACCTCGATCGGCGAGGTCGCCCGACGGCGCGGTCGCGGCGGCTGATCGGTAGGGCGAACCCCAGGCACGCCCCCACCCGTGACATGACGGGGCGTCGCCGACGCGGGGCTCCGGACATCGGCGCGTACGAATACGGCCCGGCGCCTGGCGCCTAAGCTGCCTGGATGGCCAGCGTGGCCTCCCACGACGCCGAGCTCGCTCGCCAGCTCGAGGACGTCCGCGAACAGCAGCGCGCGATCAGCGGTGTCTTGCGCGCCGTCGCCCGCAGCGCAGGGATCCAACCGGTCCTCGACGAGGTGGTCGAGGCCTGCGAGCGGCTTTGCAGAGCCGATTACGGCGCGCTCTACCTTCTCGAGCACGGGCTCCTCCACGTGGCGGCGCACCGCACCCAGGCGGCGGGTGCCGAGTACGACAGACAGCATCCGCATCCATTCGACCGGACGACGGCCGCCGGCCGGGCGGCGGTGGCACGTGAGCCCGTGCACATCCCTGACATCCGTGAGGACCCCGAGTACTCGTACGGCGGGCCGACGGAGTACTACCGCTCGCTGATCGCGGTACCGATCATGGTCGAGGACGACCTCATCGGCGTCGTCGTTCTCGTCCGCCGCGAACCGCAGCCCTTCGCCGACGAACACATCGAACTCGTCCAGACCTTCGCCGACCAGGCTGCGATCGCAGTCGCAAACGCGCGCTTGATGGAGGCGGTCGAACGGCAGCGGACGGAGCTCGCTCGCTTCGTCTCTCCGCAGGTTGCAGAGCTGATCTCGAGCAAGGAAGGTGAACGACTCCTGGCCGGGCACCGGGCCTACATCTCGTGTCTCTTCTGCGACTTGCGCGGCTTCACCGCTTTCGCCGAGACGGCCGCCCCTGAAGAGCTGTTCGATGTCCTCCGCGAGTACCACGCTGTGGTCGGTGATCTCATTCCAGCGTACGAAGGCACGCTCGAGCACTTTGCAGGCGACGGCCTGATGGTCTTCTTCAACGATCCGCTCGCGGTCACCGATCACGAATTGCAGGCCGTCCGGCTCGGGCTCGCCGCACAAGAGCGGTTCGCCCGGTTGGCCGAGGCCTGGCGTAAGCGCGGAACAGAGCTCGGGCTGGGAATCGGCATCGAGGCCGGCTACGCGACCATCGGCCGCATCGGTTTCGAGGGTCGCTACGACTACGGCGTCCTCGGACCGGTGGCGAATCTCGCCTCCCGGCTCAGCACCCGGGCGTCGGCGGGTCAGACACTCGTCGGCCAGCGCCTGTTCGCAGCCGTGGAGGAGGGCGTGGAGACCACGCCTGCAGGGAACCTCGAGCTCAAAGGCTTCGCTCGCCCCGTCGCCGCATACGAGGTCCGCGGGCTGCGCTAGAGCGGCTGCTCAATACGTGAAGCACCCGCTAGCGCGTCGGCGGGTTTCCGTCCGCTCGTGTCGACCAGCCACGCCCGATCGCTCGCAGCAGCAACGGGTATACGAGTACGTACCGGAACGGCCTGATCGCCGCCATGTACGCCCTGCCGAACCGACCGTTCGGCTTCACCAGCACGGCCATCTGTGCGTGGTAGCCATTGCCGGAGTCGTCCGGAACCCAGCCGATGTGCATCACGGCGCGCACGGTCTTGTTGGACAACTCGGCCGCCCACTCGTCATGCGTCTGGTAGACCGAGCTGAACATCGCCGGCCCGCCCACGTCCGCGCGCCCCGGAACCGCGCGCAGATCCGGACCACGCGGCGCATCGAGCAGATCCGCGGGTAACCGCGCATGCAGCGAGTGCACGTGTTCGCCGATGCCTGAGCCGGGTCTGTCCCAGCCGAACAGCCCACCGAGTTTCCAACGGAGGGCGAAGAGCGCGCGGAGGACAATCGGCAGGTCGTGATCTCTCGGGCTGGTGAACCACTGCACTAATCGCGGGAGGTCGTCCGGGCCGCCCGGCGTCGGCAGTTCCCACACGTCCTCGAGCTCGAAGTCCTTGGTGATCTCGTGAACCCGCCACGGCCGAGAGGTATGCGCGCTCTTCGGAAGCTTCATCTCGCTCAAGTCTTGCTGACGAAATATCTCCGCCCCCGCGCCGTTCGAATTAGTGAGCGCTAACTGGGGGGAACATGCTCGACGTCGCAAGAAGCGAGGGGACCGCGGGTCAGCCGCTCCGCGCGGTCCAGCGAGCGCCGCGCCGTAGGGCGGGGGCCGGCTCGAACCTCCTGCTGGTCGCAAACACGAATGCCAGCGGGCTCAACGGCAGGAGGGAAACCGTCGATCGCGCGGCTTCGCTGCTGCGCTCGTTCGGGGCGTTCGTCGAGACCCGCTGGACTGGCTCGGCCGGAGAGCTCGACGCATTCGTCTCCGAGGAGGAGCGGCGCATCGTGCTGATCGGTGGTGACGGGACGCTCCACGCGGTCGCCAACATCAGCGGCCACAAGCCCGAGGTTGCACTGCTGCCGCGCGGGCGGGCGAACAACATGGCGCGCGCGCTCGGCGTGCCGCTCGGCCTCAAAGCCGCCGCCCGGCTCGCGGTCCAGGGCATCGCCCACCCGATCGACGGAATCGCGGTGCAGGCCCCAGGGCTGACCATGACCGCGCTGGAAGGCGTCAGCGTGGGCTTTCACGCGCAGGCGCGTGCCCTCTACCGCGGCGTCAACTCGGCGGACACGGCGGCCGGCGTCGCCGCCGCGATTCGCGCGTTTGCCCACTTCGTGCCCGTCTCCCTCGCTCTCGAGGTCGACGGGGAGAGCGAGCTTCGGCGCGTCGGCCAGCTTTTCGTGGCCAACTTTCCGCTCTTCGGTCCCCGACTCTCCGTCGCTCCCGGCGCCGATCCGGGTGACGGAGTGCTCGAGTTCGTCGAGCTCGACGCAGGAAATCGGGCCAGGCTCGCCCGCGACCTCGTGCTGCTGAAGCGGGGAACGCATGTGGGCCACGGCAGCGTCAAGATTCGGCCAGCACGGCAGGTTCGACTGGCGCCCGACGGTCGGTCGCCGGTCGTCGCAGACACGACAGTGCTGAGCCCGGGGCCTGTCGAGCTCGCCATCCGCCCCCGGGCCGTGCAGATCGTGGGGCCGGGACGATGACGACGTTCGCGTTCCCCGCACGCACCTCGTCCCGCGTCGGACGAGGCAGCCTTTACGTCATCGCATTCGCCGCGGCGGCCGTTGGCGCCGGAACCGGACGCACAGTCACGACGACGTACCTCCCCGTTCTCCTCGACCGGATCGACGATGCGCCCGGGCTCATCGGGCTCGTGATGCTCGTCAACGCCGCTGCCGGCTTCTCGGTGCCACTCGTGATCGGCTACTGGAGCGACCAGCGGCGGGCGCGGGGCCTCGGCGCGCGCCTGCCGTTCGTCCTCGGCGGGAGCCTCCTCGCGGCCGGTGGGCTCGCTGCCGTCGCTCTCGGGGCCTCATCGACCTATCTCGCGCTCGCCGCCTTCGCTGCAACCGTCTACGTCGGCCTGAACGCGATCACGACGGCTCATCGCGCACTCGTTGCCGAGCTGTTCGGGAGCGGCGAGCGGGCACAGGCGACGAGCGCACAGGAGCTGGCGCTGCTGGCGGGCGGGCTGCTCGGCCTGGCAGCCGGCGGCCTCCTGGCGGATGTCGCACTGTGGGCGCCGTTCGCCGCCGCAGCCCTGCTCCTGCCGCTCACCGCGCTCCCGACCCTGCTCGGTGTCGACGAGCCGCATGTCGATGGCCACGAGCCGCAGGAGCGTCACGCGCTTCGCTACTACCTCGCGGTCGCCACGCGCCCCGGTGTCCGCGGGCTGCTGCTTGCGGAGTGGCTCTGGGTCATGGGGTACGCGGCGCTTCCCGCCTTCTTCATCCTCTACGCGGAGAAGGTTCTCGACCTCTCGCTGGCGCGGGCGTCTCTAGTCCTGGCGGCGTTCGGCCTGGTCACCGCCGCCGCGATGTTCGTCGCAGGCCGCGTGAAGAGGACCGAGCTCCTCCGGCCGCTGCTCCTCGGAGGCATCGCGCTCATGGGTGGAGGCCTCCTCGCCGTTCCACTCTCTACGAACCTTCTTGCCACCACACCGGCGCTGATCGCCGCCGCGGCCGGATTCGGGATCGTCTCGACGGTCGGATTCCCGTTCCTCGCGTCCATGATCCCGGACGGCGAGGCGGGCGCCTACACGGCTCTCTTCTTCTCTGTCCGCGCGATCGGGTCCACGGTAGCTCTCCCGCTCGCCGGGGCTCTGATCGCCCTGACCGAGAGCTACCGCACGCTCTTCGTCCTGGGCGGGACCGTGACGCTGCTCGGGCTCGTCGCGCTTGCCGGGATCCACGTCCCGGAAACGCGGCCGAGCGCTGCATGGGCCCGTCGCTGGACGATCTCCGTCGCGGCGCTCTACGCGGCCGTGCTCGGAACCGGGGTCCTCGTCGCGGGCACGGGCCTGCAGGTGCTCGACGAGATGGTCTTCCGTTGGGTCAATGCTCTTGGGCCGGGTCCCGAACTGCTCTTCGAGGTCCTGGAGCAGCCGGCGCGCAACTACGCACTCCTTGCCGCCTTGATCTTCGGGTCGGCTCTGCTCATCCGCCCGCACAAGCTCGGGCGGCTGTTCGCCCTCGAAGTCGTCTCCGTCGGCCTTGCACTCGTCCTTCTCCAGGCGCTTTATGCGGTCTTCGATCGTCCGCGACCGTCCGAGGTCTTCGAGCGCGCCGAGATCGCACTCGCGTATGGCCACAACTGGGCGTCGATCGAGTCCTTCCCGAGCGGTCACATGGCCGTCGTGACCGCGCTCGCCGCCTCGGCGTGGTTCGCGATCCCGCAGCTGCGGGGGATCCTGATCGCGTACATCGTGCTGAACGCGTTCACGCGAGTCTCGTTCGGCGCGCACTTCCCGGCCGACGTCGTGGCGGGCGCTGCGCTCGGATACGGAAGCGCGCTCGCCGGCCGTTCGCTGTTCGCGCAGACCGCGGCGCTTCGCGAGCGCGCGGAGAAGCCGGAGGCGGTGACGCTGACGCCGGACAACACGCGCGCGGTGATGCCGAGCCACGGCGACATCCCCGACCGCAGGCTCGTCGAGGAGGTGCTCGACAACGTCGGCGGGCTCACGATCGTCGACGACGGCTCGGATCCCGAGACAGCCCGCGAGCTCGACCGGATCTCGGAGGAGCTCGGCGTCGAGGTCCTCCGGCTGCCGGAGCACCGCGGAAAAGGAGCTGCTTTGCGGACGGGCGTCGACGCCGTGCTGGCGCGGCAGCCTCCGCCCGAAGCGGCGGTCCTGATCGACGCCGATGGCCAGCACCCCGCCAACGCGATTCCCGCCCTCCTCGAGGCTGCGTCGTCGGCCGAGCTCGTCATCGGCGACCGGTTCGACGACCTGGGGGCGATGCCGCTGAAGCGCCGGCTTGCCAACCAGACGAGCCGCAGGCTCCTCGAGCTGACGACGGGACGCCGTGTTCGCGACACGCAATCCGGCTTCCGGGTCCTCCGCGGGCGCGCCCTCGCGCTGCCGATCCCTGGGAACGGCTACGAGGCCGAGAGCCGCCACCTGAAGTCGCTGCTGGTGCGCGACGTCGATGTCGCCTGGGTGCCTATCCCGGCGATCTACGGAGACGAGCGAAGCGAATTCCGGTCGATCCGGGATTCCGCCCGCGTCGTGGCGGCTCTGCTTGGTCCCGTCGGAAGAAGCGGGCAGTCGCCAAGCCGATCGCAGCGCCGAGGAGGCTTCCGACGAGCACGTCCGACCAGAAGTGAACCCCGAGATACACGCGCGACAGCGCGACCGTGCCTGCAAGGGCCAGGAGAGGAATCCTGAACCGGGGATGAAGCATGCCGACCGCAGTCGCGGCCGCAAACGCGGTCGCAGCATGGCCTGATGGGAATGAGGTCGAGTCGGGAAGCGAGACGAGCGCCTGGATCGCCGGATCGGCGAGCGGCGGTCGGGCGCGCTCGGTCAGGAGCTTCACCAGGACCGTGATGCCCTCGGCGACCGCCGCGGCCCCGGCGGCCGCGAGCGCGGCCGTCGGCAGCGCACGTCGCTTGGCGGCGTCGCAGCAGCCGCCCGCCACCGCGAAGAGCGGCCACTTCACCCACCAGGCTGAAGCGACGACGAGAACCGCGGTAAGTGGGCTCCAGTGAAGTGCGTGCAGCCACTCGAGGGCACTGCCGTCCCACTGGGCAAGTTGACGACTGAGCTCTGACAGAGCGCATCACGATAGCTGCGAAAAGGTGTGGGCAGCCCACCACGGAAGGCGCTCTCACGTGCCACCATTCGGGGCCGGAACGGCAATCCGGCTGCAGTCATCTTGACCTCGAGCCGCGACTCGCGGGATTTCGGCCCGCTCGTCGAACGAAGCGGGGCGCGCGGCTTCATCGCGAAGGCGGACCTGTCCGGGCAGGCCCTGGCGGTCCTTCTGGAATGAGCCGGACGACGCGCCTCTGGCTTCTCGTCGCGCCGGCAGCAGTGGTTCTCGGGGCGATGGCCTCGGCGCTCATGTACTTCAGCGATCACCAGGACGTCCCACGTCTGCAGGCCGTCCTCACGGCGCTGACGGGCGGCTCGTTCATCACCGCCAGCCTGATCGCGCGCACCAGAGGGCCGCTGAACCGCACCGGCCTCCTGCTGATCGCCGTCGGCTTCGCCTGGCTCGTGAGCGCGGGGCTCATGGCCAGAGAAGGAGATGCGATCCGCTGACGATTCGGTGCGAACTGATGCCTGGCTTGGTGCTGAGGCCGCGGCTGTGCCTAGCTTGCCCAGTGGGTCGCGCAGTAGGCGTCGCGCGCCGCGCGCCCGCCCGTGAGTGGCACGTACTGCGTGGCCATCCGGATCGCGCGCGCCTGCGATTCGGCGTAATCCTCGATCTCGTGAGCGACCGCGTCGCGCGCCTCGGGCGTCGGGGCGAGCGCAAGTAGCTCTGCGTGCCTCCACGCGGTCTCGCGCCAGCTCACGATGCTCTGGAAGAGCACGAGATCGTCGAGGCCCGTCGGCAGATTGGTGTCATCGATGGTCGGGTCGAAGCGGCGGGCGACCTCCGCAATGACGTCATCCGTCACGCGGTTGAGGATCTGATTCACCCGATCGTGGTCCGGCTTCCGGCTGGTGCCGTCCGGCTTGACGAGCCCGACGCTGTAAAGGACGAACGGGAGGTCGCGCTGGACGTGTGCGTTGATGCCGAGGAGCAGATTGCCGTTCGCGGAAACGGCACGATCTCGCGCTGCGTCGAACGCGACTCGCCACGCAGGCGGGACAGACGCAGTCCTTCCCGCCGCCCAGGCGTCGTAGGCAGCGAAGTAGTAGCGCGCGAAGAGGACGTCCTCGTGATTCACGAAGGATGTGTCGTCGAAGAACGTGGGCGTTTCGACGGTCCGTCGGTACTCCTCGGTCACTCGCAGGTAGGTCAGGGCGAAGATCGCGTCGTGGTCACAGGATGATGCGAGCGGCTCGAACCGCGTGGTCATCTCGCGGATGACTTTGTCGACGCACTGAACCCGGCCGGCGATGCAGTCGTTCGGGCTGTCGACGTCGTAAGGAAGAGAGAGCCCGGGCAAGAGCGAGCTCCAGCCAACGAACGGCGCATCCTCGGCGACGGCCGTGACCGGCCGCGCAAGCGCGAGGAGTACGAGCGCCAAAAGCGCAAGCCGCAGGCTTGATCGGAGCTGCATCTGCTTCCTGGCGATGCTGTCCCCGATCGTGGAGAAAAACTAACCCGGGCTAGGGGTGGTGGTTTGTGAAGGAGTGAGATAGGAGAAACTTCCCGCTGGGCCTCGTAGAGAGAGGGGAGTGTTTTCTGTGGCCACGCCCGACCTCGTCCGAACGCGAGACCGTCTCGCCGGCGCAGGCGCCGCTACCGGAGTCCGCGCGACATTCGACGCCGTTCAGGAAGCGGTCGAAGGTCTCGGGCGCGACCCCGGTCTCGTCCTGATCTTCCCGACCGGCGACCTCGATCCTCAGGAGACGGCGATGCAGGCTCACGCGGCTGCGGGAGAAGCGCGCGTCGCCGGAATGACCGGGACGGGCGTCATTACGCCCCGCGGTGCCATCGAGAGCGGGTGCTCTGCGGTCGCGTTCGACGCCTCGGTTCCGGTCGGAATCGGCACCGCCACTTCCGCCGACCCGCGCGCGGCCGGGCGCACTGCCGCCGCCGAGGCGCTGGTCGACGTCGATCGCGAAGGAAGTCATGTCGCGGTCCTGCTCTTCGTCGACTCCGAGTCGGGCGACCAAGCCGAGATCGTCGACGGGGCATACGAAATCGCAGGTGGGCGCATCCCGCTCGCGGGCGGAGCCGCCGGCGGCGAAACGAGAGCCCAGTTCGCCGACGGCCAGCCGTTGTCGGGAAGCGTTGTCGCCGTCGCCATCGCCAGCCAGGAACCGATCGGTGTCGGCATTTCCCACGGCTGTGTGCCTCGTGGCGCGCCGTCGATCGTCACCCGTTCGGACGGCCGCATCTTGCTCCAACTCGACGGCCGGCCCGCCGAAGCTGTCTACCTCGAGAAGATTGGCAAGGGAGACGTCCCGTTGAGTGACGACGATTTCGAAGCGATCGCGATGGCGCATCCGCTTGCACAACCGGAGCTCCGCGGTGATGTCCGTCCACGATATGTGCGCGGTCGAACGCCCGGGGGCGGTCTAGTCTGCGCAACGAGCATCGAGGCGAATGCGGCGGTCGATGTGTGCGAGCAGACGCCGGAAGCCATCGTTCGCAGCGCCGTGGACGCAGTGGACGAAGCACTCGCGCACCTTTCCGGCCCTGCCGAGGCCGTCCTCGTCTTCGACTGTGCTGCAAGGAGCGCGCGGTTCGGCAATCCGCTCGCCGCGCGCGAGGTCGAGTCGATTATCTCGTCAGTCGGGCGTCCTCCGCCCGCAATGGCAGGTACCTACACACGCGGAGAGATCGGCCGGATCCGGGGTGCGAAAGGAGACCGCAACTATAGCCTCGTCGTCGTTGCATTCGGTTCATCGGGTTGACGGCCGGGACGAGCTGCTTCGGCGCTTCGTCGAGGCGGCCCGGCGAGCGCAGATCGTCACGATTGTCAACACCGCCGCTTCGGAAGCCGAGCTGGGCGAGCTTTTCACCGTCGAGCTCTGTGAGGCCTTCGAAGCCGAGATCGCGTTTGTCCTGACGGAACCGCACGCCGGAGGCGTTCGCACGCTCGTTGGCGCCTACGGTCTCACGGCCGACCAGCGCGCAGAACTGCTCGAAGACGAAAGCTGTGCGCAAGCCCTGAGGTCTGAGGAGATACATCTGCACCACGACGATCCCCTCGCAATCGGGGTCCGTCAGCTCGTCCTGGCGCCGTTTGCTGGAAAGGTCGATTGCGGCGTGGTCGGCGTCGCACGCCTCTACGACGAACGCTTCGACGAGGGGGAAGTCGCCTTGCTCGAGGCCGTGGTGGAAAGCATCAGCCATGCGCTGGAACGCATTCGCCTCGGGGAGGAGCGGGATGCCCTCTTCGCCCGCGAGCATGCGGCGCGACGCGAAGCCGAGGAGCGGGGGCGGGCTGCTCTGGTGCTCGGCTACGTCGCCGACGGCGTGTTTCTCGTCGACGCGAGCGGGACAGTTCAGCTCTGGAACCCGGCCGCTGAGGCGATAACCGGTATCTCGGCCGAGGCAGTGCTGGGCCGTCCAGTAGAGAACGCGCTTCCCGGCTGGGATTCGCTTGCGGAGGTCGTCACCATTGCGAGTGCGCCGGCCGCGTCCCCTGTTCCTGCGACAACGCTTCATGTCCAGATCGGAGAACGGGACCTCTGGCTCTCGGTCGCCGGAGTGAGCTTCGCCGACGGAACGGTCTACGCGTTTCGCGATCGGACGGAGGAGCGGCGGTTGGAAACGCTCAAGACAGATTTCATTGCCACTGTCTCCCATGAGCTCCGAACTCCGATCGCAGCGGTCCACGGCGCCGCCCAGACCCTCGCGCGCGAGGACGTCGTTTTCCCCGACGACTTGCGCCGCCGCCTCCTGTCCGTCATCTCGGACCAATCCGAGCGGCTTGCGCACCTCGTCAACGACATTCTGCTCACGAGCCAGGTCGAGTCCGGCCGGCTGGTTCTCGCGAGCGAGCAAGTCGACGTCCCGGAACTCGCACGCAGGGCGATCGAGGCGGGGCGCGCGCATGCCCCTGCGGAACTCTCGCTCGAACTCGTAGCACCACGAAGTCTTGCCCCCGTGACCACGGACCGCGACAAGCTCCGGCAGGTGCTCGTGAACCTCGTGGGCAACGCAATCAAGTACTCACCGGGCAGCGGCCGGATAGAGGTTCGCCTCGAGCCGCGTGAAAACGGTCTTCGCATAGCCGTTCGCGACGAGGGGATCGGTATTCCGCAGTCCGAGCAGCAACGAATCTTCGAGAAGTTCTACCGCGTTCCGGAGATGATCAACGCAGTCGGTGGTACCGGCCTCGGTCTCTACATCTGCCGCGAGCTGGTTCGTCGTATGGGAGGAAGGATCTGGGTCGAGTCCGGCGAGGGCATGGGCTCGACATTCTTCGTAGAGTTGCCGGTCGCCGCGGCTTCGACCTGAAGATCCTCAGGCGGCGGGTTGGAGCGAGCGGTCCACGGCATCGGGCGACAAGACGTGCTCGATCACCATGATCGCAGCGCCGATCACGCCCGCTCGGTCGCCCAGGCGGCACGGAACGATCCGGAGGTCGCGCGTCGCCAGGGGCAGCGAGCGGCTGAAGATCCCCTCGCGAACACCTGCGAGGAGCTGGGCGTGAGCCTCCGCGATGTCTCCCCCGATGACGATCACTGCGGGGTTGAAGAAGTTCACCGTTCCGGCCAGCACCTCGCCGAGGGTTCGCCCGGCGTCACGCACCATCCGGATCGCGCCCCCGTGGCCGCTCTGGACGAGGCGGAGAACGTCGCGGCTCTGAGACGCGTCCTCGCCCGCCTCGGCGAGCCTCTGTGCGAGCGCCTGGCCGCCTGCGATCGCCTCCAGGCAGCCGATGTTCCCGCAGCGGCAGATGACGTCTTCCCTGCTCGTGGCCCGGATGTGGCCGATGTCGCCGGCGGCACCCCGGGCACCGCGATGGATGTGGCCGTCGGCCACGATGCCGCAGCCGATGCCCGTGCCCACCTTGATCAGGAGCAGGTGCTCGGTGTCGGGCCAGTGCATCCGGTGCTCGCCGCGGGCCATGATGTTGACGTCGTTGTCGACAAGGACCGGGGCGCTGTAGCGGCCGGCGAACCACTCAGGGATCGGGAAGTCGTCCCAGCCGGGCATGATCGGCGGATTGACCGGCCGGCCGCTGTCGAACTCGACGGGGCCCGGCACGCCCACTCCGATCCCGCGCACGTCGCTGCCCGACCGCCCGACCTCGTCGAGCAGCTCGGCAAAGCGCTCGGCTACCCAGGTAAGCGCGGGCTCCGGCCCGAGGGCGATGTCCAGGTCGGATGCGCGCTCGGCCAGCGGCGTGCCGACGAGATCGCTCGCGGCCACCCGCGCATGCGTGGCGCCGAGGTCGGCGACGAGGACGACGCCGGCATCGCGGTTGAACGCGAGCACGGTCGCGGGACGACCTCCGGTGGATGGGCTTCCTCCGGCCTCGTAGACGAGCCCTTGCTCCAGGAGCGCGTCGACCCGTTGCGCCACGGTCGAGCGGGCGAGCCCTGTCGCTCGTGCCAGATCGGCTCGCGTAACTGCAACCTCCTCGCGGATCAAGCGTAAGAGCGCGCCCGCACTCGTCGGGGAGGCCTGGGTCGGCAGCGAGTTCGTCACGACGTCCGAGAAAAGTAAAGCACGGTTTGGACGAAGTAAGGCAGCTTTTGCTTGACAGTTGGACTAAGTACTGTTTAGGTTCAGCGCCGATGCCAGTCCAGGCGGCGATCGCGGGGGCCGGGTTCATCGGGCGAATCCACGCTCGTTCGGCCCTTCTCGCCGGGGCCCACCTGGTTGGTGTGGCTGCCTCGTCGCCGGAGTCTGCCCGGGCTGCTGCCACCGCGCTCGGCGCGGATCGCGCGTTCGACTCGGCCGAGGACCTCGTGCGCGATCCAGACGTCGACGTCGTGCACGTCTGCACCCCGAACCATCTCCACCTGCCGCTCGCCGAGACAGCGCTCGCGACGGGAAAGCACGTGATCTGCGAGAAGCCGCTGGCGCTCGACCTCTCCGGCGCGCAGCGCCTCGTCGATGCCGCGGCCGAGTCGGGACGTCACGCAGCGGTGCCCTTCGTCTACCGCTACTACCCGACGGTACGCGAGGCCCGTGAGCGGGTCGCGAGCGGCCAGACCGGTTCGGTGCGGCTTCTCCACGGCACCTACCTCCAGGACTGGCTTCTCCGGCCCGACGACTCCAACTGGCGGGTGGACGAACAGCTGGGCGGCGCGTCGCGCGCGTTCGCCGACATCGGCTCGCACTGGTGCGACCTGGCCGAGTTCGTCTCCGGTCATCGCATCGCGCGCCTTTCCGCGCGGCTGCTCACCGCCGTGCCAGAGCGGATCAGTGAGGCAGGGCGCCACGCGTTCTCGTCCGGCGGAGACGGCGGCGAGGCGCGTCCGGTCACGACCGAGGACGCCGCCGTCGTCCAGTTCGAGACGGACGGCGGCGCAGTTGGGTCCGTCGTCGTGAGCCAGGTCTCGGCGGGTCGGAAGAACCGCCTCTGGATGGAGCTCGACGGGGCAGAGGAGGCCCTCGCGTTCGACCAAGAGCATCCGGAGGAGCTCTGGCATGGCCGGCGCGAGACCCTGACGATCCTTCGCCGCGATCCCGCCACGCTGTCGCCGGCCGCCTCCCGCTTCGCCTTCCTTCCCGGCGGTCACCCACAGGGGTACGCGGACTGTTTCGATGCCTTCGTGGCCGACTTCTACGAGGGCGTCCGCAGCGGCTCGACCGTAGAGGGAATGCCGACGTTCTCGGACGGGCTACGCGCGGCCCTCATCACGGATGCGGTCTTGACGTCCTCCCGCGAAGAGCGGTGGGTCGACGTCGGGGCCAGCCGGCAACCGACGCTCGACTCGCGTGCGGTCGCGACATGAAGCTCGGCTTCCTGACCTCCTGCATGCCGGACCGCAGCCTCGAGGACATCGCGGCGTGGGCATCAGCCAACGGCTACGAGGCGCTGGAGCTCGCCGCCTGGCCTCACCTGGGCGACCGGCCCTTCACGGCCAGCCACGTCAAGGCCGACGCGTTCGACGACGCCGAGGCCGACCGCGTTCGGCAAGCGCTCGACGAGCACGGGCTCGTCCTCTCGGCGCTCGCGTACTACGACAACAACCTCGCGCCCGACCCTGCGGAGCGCGAGGGCTACCACGCGCATCTGCGCGCGTGCATCGACGCGGCGGCCGCGCTGGGCAGGGTTCCGGTCGGGACGTTCATCGGCCGTGATCCGGGTCGCAGCGTCTCGGAGAACCTCAGCGAGGCCGAGCGCGCCTTTTCACCGCTCGTCGACTACGCGGGCGAGCGCGGAGTGCGGCTGATGATCGAGAACTGCGTGATGGAGGGCTGGCACCCGGACGGCTACCCGGGCAACCTGGCGTACTCGCCCGAGCTCTGGGAATGGATGTTCGCGCTCGGGCTCCACCTGAACTTCGACCCGTCGCACCTCCTCTGGCTCGGAATCGACCCGGTCGACGCGCTGCGGCCCTACGTCGACCATGTCGCCCACGCGCATGCCAAGGACGCCGAGACCTTCCCGGCTCAGCGCAACCGCTACGGGTTCTTCGGCCGGACATCGACGCGCGAGGAAGATCCGTGGGACATGGGCTGGTGGCGGTACCGGATTCCCGGCCTCGGCGAGGTGGACTTTCCGCGCTACGTCGACACCCTCTACGAGGGCGGGTTCGACGGCGTCCTCTCCGTCGAGCACGAGGATCCGGTCTGGGGCGGCTCGCCCGAATTGATCGAAGCCGGTCTCCGGATCGCCCACAACAATCTCCGCGGGCTAGTGGTCCAGTGACCGCCATCCTCGAGGTCCGGAACCTCGTCAAGGAGTTCCCCGGAGTCAAGGCGCTCCAAGGCGTCGACCTCGACGTCGTCGAGGGCGAGGTGCACTGCCTGCTCGGCCCGAACGGCGCCGGCAAGTCGACGCTGATCAAGTGCGTCTCGGGTGCGATCGAGCCCACCGCCGGCGAGATCCTCTTCATGGGCGAGCCGCTCCCGCAGGGCGACCCGGCCGGGTCCCTGAAACGCGGAGTCGCGACGATCTACCAGGAGCTCGACCTGGTGCCGGACCTGAGCGTTGCCGAGAGCATCTTCCTGGCCCACGAGCCTCGCCACTGGCCTCTGCTCGACCTCGACAAGATGTACCGGGCGTCCGAGGCGCTGCTGGCCCGGCTCGGACACGAGTCCATTCCGGTCCGGGCCAAGGTGGGGAAGTTGCGTCCTGCCGCACAGCAGATCGTCTCGATCGCACGAGCGCTCTCCGGCGACGTGCGGCTCCTGATCATGGACGAGCCGTCAGCGATCCTCGACGAAGGCGAGATCAGCACGCTATTCGAGGTTGTTCGCCGGCTTACCGCGGAGGGCGTCGGCGTTGTCTACATCTCCCACCGGCTCGACGAGATCCGCCGTATCGGCGACCGCGTGACGGTGCTCGCGGACGGTCGTACGGCAGCGACCGGGATCCCGGCGACGACGCCGACCGACCGGCTTGTCGAGCTCATGGTCGGACGCAAGGTCGAGCAGCTGTACCCGGACCGCCCAGTCGGAACCGATCGGGTGCTGCTCCAGGTTCGCGACGCGAGACGGCTCCCTGCCGTGCGCGGCGTGAGCCTGCAGGTCAGGGCCGGCGAGGTCGTCGGGCTCGGCGGCCTCGTCGGCTCCGGCCGAACGGAGCTCCTCCGTCTGATCTACGGCCTCGACCCGCTGGACGACGGCGAGATCGTCCTCGAGGGCAAGCCGCTGAAAGCCGGCCACCCGCGGGCGGCCATTCGCCGCGGCCTCGGTCTTGCTCCAGAGGATCGCAAGTCGCAGGCACTCGTCCTCGACTGGAGCGAGACGAAGAACGTCACGATCGCCGACCTCGGTCGCTTCTCCCGCGTCCTGCTCGACATCAAGAAGGAGCGCGAGACCGCCCGAAAGGAGCTGCGAGCGCTGAAGACCGTGCCGGACGACCCGGACCGCGTGGTCCGACTGCTCTCCGGTGGCAACCAGCAGAAGGTGGTGCTCGCCCGCTGGCTCCTTCGCCAGTGTCGCGTGCTGCTCCTGGACGAGCCGACGCGAGGGGTCGACGTCGCGACGAAGGCGGAGATCTACCGGATCATCAGCGAGCTCGCCGCCTCGGGGCTGGGTGTGCTCGTCGTCTCCTCGGAGCTGGAAGAGCTCGCACACATCTGCACACGCGTCCTCGTCATGCGCGAAGGCGAGATCGTCGCCGAGGTCGACGGCAAGGACGCGACCGAGCGAGCCCTCCTACGCCACGCGGTCGCTCCCACCGATGCCCCCGATCTCGTCGAGGAGGTCGTATGACGGACACTGCCCAGACCTGGCGCGGCGCACTCGGCCGCGCCAAGACTCTCGAGTTCCAGGAGTACGCCCTGGCGATCGTCGTCGTGCTCCTGTTCGTCGCCGGCGCGATCCTGAAGCCGGACACGTTTCCAACCTGGGACAACATCCGCAACATGCTGACCCAGTCGAGCGTTGTCGGCGTGCTGGCGATCGGCATGACGTTCGTGATCGCCACGGCCGGGATCGACCTCTCGGTCGGGTCGATGGTCGCCGCGGCGGGGGTTTTCGGCGGAATCATGGTCGGGACCGACGGCACGAGCAGCCTCGTGTTCATCCTCGCGGCGATCCTGTTCGCCACCTTTCTCGGCACGTGCAACGCGACCGCCATTGCGTACGGACGGGTCGTGCCGTTCATCGCGACACTCGCGATGTTCTCCATCGCCAGGGGGCTGGCCCTGTTACTGAACGACAAGCTGCCGGTCAGCCTGCTCGACCTGAACGGGGGCTCGTTCGGGGACCCGCGGCCCTTCTCGCTGCTGTGGTTCGGCGTCGGACGGATCTTCGGGATCCCGGTCTCGGTCTTCGTGTTCCTGGCGATCGCGATCCTCGGGTGGGTCGTCCTCAACCGAACCCGCTACGGCCGCTACGTGATCGCGGTCGGCGGCAATCGGGAAGCCGCCCGGATTGCCGGCGTCCCGGTCCGGCGGATCATCTTCAGCGTGTACGTGCTCTCGGGGTTCCTCGCCGGCATCTCCACCGTCCTGCTCTGCGCGCGACTGGGGAGCGCCTCGCCGGTGAGCGGAAACCTCTACGAGCTCGACGCGATCGGTGCAGTGGTGATCGGCGGGACGAGCCTCGCCGGCGGGCGGGCGTCAATCGTCGGCACGTTCCTCGGTGTCCTCACGTTCGCGCTGATCTTCAGCCTGATGACGCAGCTCAACATGTCCACAGAGATCCAGCAGGTGACGAAGGGCTTGATCGTCCTCGGTGCCGTCCTGCTGCAGCGCCCGGAGGCGCGGTACTGATGCCCGAACGGCCGGGCGAACCAGTCAACAGACGAGGAGGTATGCAATGTCGCGAAAGCGACTCTTGATCTCCGTCGCCGCAGGCCTGGTGCTCGCGATCGGTGCGACTGCCTGTATGAGCGACGAAGAGACGTCCACCACGACCGTCACCGTCGGCGAGACCACGGCTGCCGAAGGCGGTTCCGGCGAGAGCGTGTCGATCATCGCGAGCGTGCCGCCGACAGACCACGGCTGGCTTGGCGCGATCTCGAAGGATGCGCAGGCTGCCGCGGAGAAGCACGACGACGTCGAGTTCGAGCTGCTCCAGGCCGCGGACGCGGACTCGCAGGCGCAGCAGATCGAGCAGGCGATCTCGCAGAAGCCGGATGTCCTCGTCGTCCTGCCCCAGGACGGCGCGGCTTTGACGCCGGTCGCTCAGAAGGCCGAGCGAGCGGGCATCCGAGTCGTGAACGTCGACCGACTCTTCACGGCGCCCGATGCGGCGACCGCGACGATCCTCGGCGATAACTACCAGATCGGCGTCCTCGCGGCGAACTACATCGCCGACGAGCTGAAGTGTCAGGGCAACGTCGTCGAGATCCAGGGCCTGGCCGGCATCTCGGTCACGACCGACCGGACGAAGGGCTTCACCGACACGATCAGGCAGAAGTGCCCGGGCGGTGGCCTCAAGATCGTCGCCTCGCAGCCGGGTGACTTCAATCCCGACAAGGGCCTGACCGTGATGGAGAACATCCTCCAGGCCCAGAGCGACATCGACGCCGTGTACACGCACGACGACGACATGGCCCAGGGTGTCGTGCAGGCGATCCGTAACGCCGGCCGGGACGACGAGATGTTCCTCACCGGCGTCGGCGGGTCGCAGGACGCGATGCAGCAGATCAAGGAGGGCGGCCTCTACCGTGCCACCTTCCTCTACAACCCGAACATGGCGGCGAGCGCGGTGAACATGGCTCGCCTCATCGGCCTGGACGAGGGCTTCTCCGAGCTCGTCCCGCCGGAGGTGCCGCGGCAGGTCGTCGTTCCCGCGGCAGTCGTGACGAAGGACAACGTGGAAGAGTACGAGCAGTACGCATTCGACTGAGCACGGAACGCGGTCGTGCGGCCCGCCGGCGCTCTGGCGTCCGGCGGGCCGCGGCGACTACCCTTTCTCCGTGGAGGGCGCCCTCGGAGAGTGAAGGTCCTCGTCGAAGCCGGTCGCCTCGTGGAGGAGGGAACGACCTTCGCTCTCGCCACCGTGGTCGGGGTGGAGCGGCCGTCGTCGGCGCGCGTTGGCGACCGGGCACTCGTGACCGAGGACGGCGAGCTGCACGGCTGGGTCGGCGGTGCCTGCACGGAGCCCGAGGTCGTCCGGCTCTCGCTCCTGGCGCTCGCCGACGGCGAGCCGCGCCGTGAGCGGATCGAAAGCAGATGCGCCTCGGAAGGCGCGGTCGACGTGATGATCGAGCCTCACCGCCCGGCACTCCTGCTTGCGGTCGTCGGCGACGCTCCGGCCGCGCGGACGCTGCGAGAGCTGGCAGGCGTGATGGGTTGGAACGTGACGTCGTCGATCGAGAAGGCCGACGCGATCGTCATCGCCTCGATGGGCCGCGGCGACGAAGAGGCGCTGGAGGCGGCGCTGGCGTGCGGGGCGGGTTACGTCGGGCTCGTCGCGAGCGCGAAGCGCGCCGCGGCGCTGGCGGCCGAGCTTCGCGAGCGCGGCGTGGACGAGGAGTCCCTCGCGCGAATGCGCAGTCCGGCAGGCCTCGACCTCGGGCCCTCCTCCCAAGAGGAGATCGCCGTCGCAATCCTCGCCGAGCTCGTCGCCTGGCGCCATACGCGCGGGCCTTCGCCGGCTGAGCTCGTCGAGGAAGCCATCGACCCGGTCTGCGGCATGACCGTCGCCGTCGCCGCGGCGAAGGAGACTTCGGTTCGCGACGGCGTCACGTACTACTTCTGCAGCGCGCATTGCCGCAAGCAGTTCGAAGCCGCGACGGTCTAGCGGGAGGGGCGTAAGGGCGAGATACGGGCGCGACTGAGGACGCCGTCGTGGGGGCGAGCAGCGCGGCCCGGCGGCTCAGCTGCTCTTGCGCCAACCCCTCTTGGTCAGACCTCGGCGTGGATGCGGGTCGTCGCGTCGCGGAGTCGCCCGCCCTCGCGCCCGGCCCGGACGGCCATGATCTCGGCCAGGATCGAGATCGCCGTCTCCGCCGGCGTCTGAGCGCCGACGTCGAGCCCGCATGGGCCGGAAACCCGTTCGAGCGCCGCTTCGCCGACTCCCTCTTCGAGCAGCCGCTCGCGGCGCCGCTCCTGGTTCCTCCGTGAGCCGAGCGCGCCGATGTAGAACGCGTCGGTGGCGAGCGCGCCGATGATCATCGGGACGTCGAACTTGTCGTCGTGGGTG
The DNA here is from genome assembly GCA_035265935.1 of Gaiellaceae bacterium. Lineage (GTDB taxonomy): Bacteria > Actinomycetota > Thermoleophilia > Gaiellales > Gaiellaceae > JACDAN01. The sequence continues at coordinate 22,455 of DATFOC010000043.1, read as the reverse complement.
AGGATGACGATCGCGGTGGCGTCGTCCGGCTGCACCTGGGCGAGGGTCTCCTCCGGCCATGCGACCACGATTTCCGCGGCGCTCGGGAGCCGTTCCGAGGTTGCGAAGCGGGCACGCGCGTCGGCGACGATCGGCCGCCAGCCGATCTCCTGCGCAGCGCGGGAGAGCGCCTCGGCGGTGTCCACGGCGCCGTAGATCAGCAACCGCGGGGGCGGCCCGTACACATCGGCGAAGACCTCACGTCCCGCGGCCTCGACGACGCCGCTGCGCCCTCTGCGGATGAGCTCCGGCGCCAACTCAGCGAGCTCGTCCGGCGCCTCGCCGATGCGCTCGCCTCCTTCCGTGACGAGCAGCTCGGCCCCCAGGTCGGCACCCGAGAGGACAGTCATCACCACTGCGCGCTCACTGTTCTCGACGATCTGCAGCAGCCGGTCGGCGAGCGGACGCCGCGCTTCCTCCACGAAGACGTCGATCTCGCCGCCGCAGGGGAGGCCGACGCTCAGTGCCAGGTCGTCCGAGATCCCATACGTTAGGAGCCGCGGAGGCGCACCGGCAAGCACTTCCTGCGCGTACTCGTAAACCTCGTTCTCGACGCACCCGCCGGACACTGAGCCGGCGAGCTCGCCTTGCGCCGAGATCGCGAGCTTGGCGCCAACGGGTCGAGGCGCCGAACGCCTCGTCGCAACGACGGTCGCGAGCGCGACGCGGTCGCCGCGCGCGAGCCAGCGCTGCAGGTCGTCTCGGATCTCGCGCATGCCGAAATCCTATGCCGAGGGAGAACGGTGGGCGCTTGTTCGCCGTGCCACAGCGATAAAGTTGCGGGCGTGATTGCGTCCACCGGTTGGCAGGTTGGGCTCGCGATCGGCATCGCCGTCGTTGCGGTAGCCGCGGTAATCGTGATCACGATCGTCTGGCTGGCGATGAAGATCGCGAAGCAGGCCAAGGTTGCCGAGCAGGCGGTCGAGATCGTGCGGCAGCAGACCGCAGAGCTCGGTGGCATCGCCCGCATCAACGACTCGGGTGTGAGGATCCTGCACGCCGCGCGGTCCCTGCGAAAGGTCGCGGTCGGGAAGTGACTCTCGCACTGACCTCGAACGGGTACTGGGTCCTCGCCCTGATCCTCGGCGCAGCCGCCGCGATCGTCGTCGCCGTGCTGCTGGCGGCGCTGATCAAGACGGTGGGAAGCATCGAGAAGTCGGTCGGGGGTCTCCTCGAGGTCGCGGGCAAGGTCGCCTCGAACACCGCGAACATCCCGCAGCTCGAGGCGACGGCGCCGGTGCTGGCGGAGATCGTGGACGAAGCGGTGATCCAGGACGGCTACATGAACGCGCTCACGGACGGGTACACCGGCACATGAGCGACCAGGATCTCCTGATCCTCCTCACGGTCATGTTGTCCGTGGTCGTCGTCCTCGTGCTGGCCGCGGCGCTGATCATCGTGCGCAGCCGCCTGGAAAGGATCTCCCAGGGGTTGGCGACCCTGTCGTCCGCGCTGCAGACCGTCGAGGCGGAGCACCTGCGACCGCTCGAGCCCGCCGTCAAGGCGATCAACGCGCAGTTCGAGATCATCCTCGGCGCGCTGCCAGGGATCGCTGGGAAGGCGGCGATCGTCGCCGAGCGGAGGCAGCGATGACCCTTTGGTGGATCGGGAACATCGCGCTCTTCGCCGTGTTCCTGGTCGTCGTGTATCTGCTGCACGGCGTGCTCAGCGCGGCGCGGAGCATCGTCCCCAGCGCCGAGGCGATCGCGAAGACGGCGGCTGCGGGCTCGAAGGACCTCGACGCCGCCGCACTGCTCCTGACCACGCAGGATCAGGTGACCAAGACGGTCGCGGGGGTTGCGAACTACGGCGGCTCCCTCGACGTGATCCTCGACGACGCGGAGTAGGAGAGCTATGGAGTCGGCAGCCGTAGTCACCATCGTCGCCGTCGCACTGATCGTCGCCGCCCTCGTCGTCTACCTCGTCGGGGTGATCCTCCAGCTGCGGAAGATCACCGCCGGGCTCGACCAGGTCATCAGCCACGTCGGCGAGATCGTCGAGAAGAGCGCTCCGGTCAACGGCGTCGTGACAGCGATCAACGAGCAGCTCGACGCCGGTGTCGACCTGCTCGAGGGCCTGCTTGTGAAGAAGGCCGGGATGGTAGACGCCGTCGGCCTCGTCGAGGGCCTCTATGCCGGATCGGCCGCCGCCGGGTTCAGGAGCTTCCCGGAGAGCACCACGGTCAAGGCGCCGCGCATCGGCGAGGTCTACACCCACGGCACGCTTACCCTGGCGCGGCTCGGCCGCGAGGCGCCGATTGCCGTCGGGAATCCGGCCGGCCCCGCGCTCAGGGACGTCGAGCGGGGAAGCCTTGCGGCTCGGCTTCTGTATCCCGAGATCCGACAGTCGAGGCCGGAGTCGCTGGCCAGGTCGCCGGTGATCGGCACCGATGCGCCCGTCCAGTACCCGCCGAGCGAGCAGCGCGGGGGCACCACGCCAGACGAGGCAGAGATCCGCGAGAAGGGCCCGTGGTCCGAAGTTGCCGCCGAGGGCATCGTGCCGGCCGAGGCCGGAGGATCGGACGCGCCGCGCGAGCTGCTGGCGGAGGATCCGCAGCTCGAGAGCACCGTCCTGGGCGCGACGACCGCATCCGACCAGCCTGCGACCGAGAGCGGCATCGACCCGAGCAGCGGCGACGAAGCCGACGCAGTGTCCGACGGGGGGCCCGAGCTGCCAGAGGGAGCCGAGCCCGACCTGAAGGACGCCGCAGCGGCGCGTCGCCAGGTCGATGTCGAGTCGGCCGACTCCAAAGAGGGCTCCGACACGTAACGTCAGGAGAGATCTCGTGCAGACACCCGCGGCATTCGAGTACGAGCGCGCCACCAGCGTCGAGGGTGCGATTGCATCGCTCCGGCGGCACGGCTCCGGCGCGCGGATCATCGCCGGCGGCCACAGCCTGCTCCCGATGATGAAGCTGCGCCTCGCGAGCCCCGAGCACCTGATCGACATCAACGACCTCGCGGAGCTCTCGTACATCCGCGAGGAAGGCGGCGAGATCCGGATCGGGTCGCTGACGCGCCACAAGGACCTGTTGACCTCGGACCTGCTCGCCGAGCACCTGCCGGTGTTCCGCGACGCCGAGAAGGTGATCGCCGACCCGGTCGTGCGCAACCGCGGGACGATCGGCGGCTCGCTGTGCCAGGCGGACGCGGCCGAGGACCTTTCGGCGGTCTGCATCGCGGTCAAGGCGAAGACCGTGATCCGCGGCGCCGACGCTGAGCGGGTCGTCGGGATGGAGGACTTCCACGTGGGCCCGTTCATGACCGCCGTGGGCGACGGCGAGCTGCTGACCGAGGTCCGAATCCCGCTCCGCCAGGGAGGCAGCAGCGCGCACGAGAAAGTCGAGAGGCGCGCCGGCGACTGGGCGATCGCCGCGGCGTCGGCAGCCGTCTGGATCGACGGCGGCACGATCGTCCAGGCCGGAATCGCGCTCAGCGCGGTCGGCCTGACGACGATCCACCTTTCGCGGGCGGAGGAGCTGCTCCGGGGCAAGGGCCCGTCAGAGGACCTGTTCGCGCAGGCGGGCCAGATCGCCTCGGAGGATTGTTCGCCGACTGCAGACGGCCGGGGGCCGGTCGACTACAAGCGCCACCTCGCCGGCGTCCTCACAACACGCGCCCTGCGTCGCGCGACGGCACGCGCCCTGCATCAGGAGGTCTGACGATGAATGTCTCGATCACGGTCAACGGCGAGCGGATCTCGCGCGAGATTGAGCCCCGCCAGCTTCTCGTCCACTTCATCCGCGAGACGCCCGGCCTGACCGGCACCCACTGGGGCTGCGACACCTCCAACTGCGGCGCCTGCGTCGTCCAGATGGACGGCGAGCTGGTGAAGTCCTGCACGATCCTGGCGGCGATGTGTGTAGGGCATGAGATCCGCACGGTCGAGTCGCTGGAGGTCGACGGACAGCTCGATCCGATCCAGATGGGCTTCCACGAGACGCACGCTCTCCAGTGCGGCTTCTGCACGCCGGGCATGCTGATGACGGCGCGCGCCTTGCTGGACGAGATCCCGAATCCGACCGAGCAGGAGATCCGCACCGCGATCTCGGGCGGAATCTGCCGCTGCACGGGCTACAAGAACATCGTCGCGGCCGTCCAGTGGGCTGCCGAGCACCAAGCAACCGCGAAACAGGGGGTCTGAGCATGGCAACCGTCGAGAACCTCCCCAGCGCGACGACCGAGCGCCCGATCGGCTTCGGCCGGCTGAAGCGGAAGGAGGACGCGCGCTTCATCCGCGGCAAGGGCACCTACCTCGACGACATCCGGCTTCCGGGGATGGTCCACGGCGCCATGCTCCGCAGCCCGTACGCGCACGCACGCATCGTCTCGATCGACACCTCGCGGGCCCTCGCGCACCCCAACGTCGCCGCTGTCATCACCGCCAAGGACCTCGAGACGCTCGGCCTCGCGTGGATGCCGACGATCTCCTACGACACGCAGGCCGTGCTCGCCGGAGACAAGGTTCGCTTCCAGGGGCAGGAGGTCGCGTTCGTGATCGCGACCGACGAGTACTCGGCGAACGACGCGCTCCAGCTGATCGACGTCGAGTACGAGCCCCTGCCCGCGGTCGTCAACGCCCGCAAAGCGCTCGACCCCGACGCGCCGCTGATCCGCGACGACAAGACCGGGCAGCGCGACAACCTCGCCAGCCCGACCTGGGAGGCGGGCGACGAGGAGGCGACGGATCGCGCCTTCGCCGAAGCCGACACCGTCGTGACGCGCGACATCATCTATCCGCGCTGCCACCCGGCGCCGCTCGAAACCTGCGGCATGATCGCCGACTTCAACCCGGAGACCGGCCAGCTCGACATCTACAACGGCAACCAGGCGCCGCACGCCCACCGCACGGTCTACGCCCACGTCGCGGGGCTCGCCGAGCACATGATCCGGATCCAGTGCCAGGACATCGGTGGCGGCTTCGGCAACAAGGTCCCCGTCTATCCCGGCTACGTGTGCGCGATCGCCGGCTCGATCGTTGCCGGTGTACCGGTCAAGTGGGTCGAGAACCGGACGGAGAACCTCGTGTCCACGGGGTTCGCGCGCGACTACGTGATGCACGCCGAGATGTGCTCGAAGGACGGCAAGATCACCGGCCTGCGGGCCGACGTGATCGCCGATCACGGCGCCTTCGACTCGACTGCCCAGCCGACGAAGTTCCCGGCCGGGTTCTTCCACATCGTCTGCGGCTCGTACGACCTCGAGGCGTCGCACGTCAAGGTCAAGGCGGTCTATTCGAACAAGGCGCCCGGAGGCGTCGCGTACCGGTGCTCGTTCCGGGTCACCGAGGCCGTCTACCTCGTCGAGCGGATGGTGGACGCCCTCGCGCTCGAGATGAAGGTCGACCCGATCGACCTCCGGATGCGCAGCTTCATCGCACCCGAGCAGTTCCCCTACGAGACGACCACCGGCTGGACGTACGACTCCGGGAACTACGCCGAGACGATGCGCGTGGCGATGGAGATGGCCGGATACGAGGAGCTCCGCCGCGAGCAGGCGGAGAAGCGCGCCCGGGGCGAGCTGATGGGCATCGGCGTGTCGTTCTTTACCGAGGGCGTCGGCGCCGGGCCGCGCAAGCACATGGACATCCTCGGGCTCGCCATGAACGACGGCGCCGACCTCCGGGTACACCCCTCCGGCAAGGCCGTGGTCAGCATCAGCGCGCAGACCCAGGGCCAGGGCCACGAGACAACGTTCTCGCAGATCGTCGCCGAGGAGCTCGGCATCCCACCGGAGGATGTCGAGGTCCGTCACGGTGACACGGACCGCTCGCCGTACGGGCTCGGCACCTACGGGAGCCGCTCGACCCCTGTCTCCGGCGGCGCGGTCGCGGTCGTCTCCCGCAAGGTGCGCGACAAGGCGCGCCAGATCGCAGGGACAATGCTCGAGGCGAGCCCGGACGATCTCGCGTGGGAGAAGGGCCGCTGGTACGTCAAGGGCGACCCGGAGAAGGGTGCGTCGATCGAGGAGATCGCGGCCAGGTCGTACAGCGGCAAGGAGATGCCCGAGGGCATGGAGGGCGGGCTCGACGCCCAGGTGATCTACGACCCGCCCAACCTCACCTACCCCTACGGGGCCTACATCGCCGTCGTGGACATCGATCCAGACACGGCTCACGTCTCCGTCAGGCGCTTCATCGCGGTCGACGACTGCGGAGTGCGGATCAACCCGATGGTCGTCGACGGCCAGATCCATGGCGGCCTCGCGGAAGGCATCGGCATCGCGCTGATGGAGGTCCTCACGTTCGATGAGGAGGGCAACTGCCTGAACTCGTCGTTCATGGACTACCTGATCCCGACGGCCCTCGAGACGCCCGACTTCGAGCTCGGCGAGACGGTCACGCCGTGCCCCCATCACCCGCTCGGGGCCAAGGGGGTCGGCGAGTCGCCGAACGTCGGGTCCCCGCCGGCGATCGTCAACGCGGTGATCGACGCGCTGCACGAGACGCACGGCGTCGACCACGTCGACATGCCCTGCACTCCGGCTCGTGTCTGGGCGGCGATGCAGGGGCGTCCCGAGCCGCCGCAGTGACCAAGGTCACGGGCGAGGCGGCAGGCGAGATCCGCCAGCTCGTGCCCGACATCGAGACGCTCGCCCGGCGTCTCGCCGACATCGACTACCTCACCGACGAGGGTCTTGCGACGTCGATGTTTCTGAGCCTGCGCCTGCCGCAGCCTTTGCTGCTCGAGGGCGAGGCGGGTGTTGGCAAGACGGAGGCGGCGAAGTCGCTGGCGACCGTGCTCGACACGCCACTCCACCGCCTGCAGTGCTACGAGGGCATCGACGTCGCGGAGGCGCTGTACGAGTGGAACTACCCGCGGCAGCTGCTGAGCATCCGACTGGCCGACTCCAGCGCCTCGCCGATCGGCGAGGAGGAGCTGTTCGGCTCCGACTACCTGATCCGCCGACCGCTCCTCCGAGCCCTCGAGCATCCCGGTCCGCGGCCGGCGGTGCTCTTGATCGACGAGATCGACCGGGCCGACGACGACTTCGAGGCGTTCCTACTCGAGCTGCTCGCGGACGCCAGCGTGACCATTCCGGAGATCGGCACGATCCGGGCCACACACCCGCCGGTCATCGTCCTGACGTCCAACCGGACGCGCGACCTGCACGACGCCGTCAAGCGGCGCTGCCTGTACCACTGGATCGCCTACCCGACGCCGGAGCGCGAGGTCGAGATCGTTCGCCGCCGCGTCAAGGGCTCGTCGGAGACGATGGCCGTGCAGGTCGCGAACGCGGTCTCGCGCATGCGCTCGAGCGATGTGCAGAAGCCGCCGGGCGTGGCCGAGTCGATCGACTGGCTGGCGGCCCTGAGCCTCCTCGGCATCGAGCAGCTCGACGCTGCCGCGGTGGACCTCACGCTCGGCTCGGTGCTGAAGTACAGCGAGGATCAGGAGGTGATCCGGGCGGCAGGCCTGGAGCAGCTCGTGGGTGGCGGTGACTGACAGGCCGGCGTTCGGCGTCGAGACGATCGAGCTCGACCTCCCACCGCTCGTCAGCACGCTGAGCAGGCGACTGCGCGATGCGGGCGTTGCGATCACCCCCGGGCGGTCTGTCGATTTCGCAGAGGCGCTCACGCTCGTGCGGCCGATCTCACGCCGGAGGCTGTACTGGACCGCCCGCGCAGTGTTCGTCTCCGATCCCGCTCAGGTCGACGCCTTCGACGCCGTGTTCTTCTCGGTCTTTGGCAGACGGGAGGACGCTCAGGACGAGGAGTTCCCGGAGCGGCAGGCCGTGGGGTCGCCCCAGGACAGCCCGCCGGCGGCCGGCCGCCCGGCGTCGGAGGGGCAGGACTCGCAGGTCGGCGTGCCGTCCTCGCTTCCTGCCGGCCGCGAAGCGGAGGACGCCGAGCGCGAAGTGCCGCTGGCGATCGCGAGCGACGAGGAGCTTCTCGGGCGCAAGCGCTTCGACGCCCTCGAGCCGCACGAGCTCGCGCAGCTCTATCGCCTCATGTCGCGACTGCAGCTGGCCGCTCCGCCGCGGCGAACGCGCCGCTACGAGAAGGGGCGCCGCGGAGAGCACATCGATCTGCGCCGGACCCTGCGGGCGAGTCTGCGTACGGCGGGCGATCCGATCCGGCTCGCGCGCCGGCACCGACGCGTGACCCGCCGAAGGCTCGTGATGCTCTGCGACATCTCCGGCTCGATGGAGCCGTACGCGCGGGCGTACCTGCAGTTCCTGACTTGCGCGGCAGGCAGCGGGCCGAATGCCGAGGCGTTCGCGTTCGCGACCCGGCTCACGCGCCTGACCCGCGCGCTGGCTTCCCGCAACCCCGAGCGCGCGATCCTGCGCGCCGCGGAGACCGCGCCCGACTGGTCCAGCGGGACCAGGATCGGAGACGCGCTGCGGGAGTTCAACAACCGGCACGGTCGCCGCGGCATGGCCCGAGGAGCCGTGATCGTGATCCTCTCGGACGGCTGGGAGCGCGGCGATTCGATGCTCGTCGGGCGCGAGATGGAGCGTCTGGCGCGCCTGGCCCATCGGATCGTGTGGGTCAATCCGCGAGTGAGCGCGGGTGACTTCTCGGTGCAGTCGGGAGGCATGAGAGCCGCCCTTCCGTACTGCGACGCACTCGTGAGCGGCCACAACTTCGAAGCCCTCGACGAAGTGGTCGAGGCGATCAGGGAGGGGTTGTGGCGCCGCGAGCCGCAGCAGGCGCCCCAGGCCGAGGCCGAGGAGCCGTGGGCCAGCGCCAATCCGGTCGCGGGAAGCTCGGTCGCGATGCCGAGCGGCCACGGGCCGAGCAGGGGCAAGACCACCCCGGGCTGGGTGACCGATGAGTGAAAAGATCTGCATCTATCCCGGCTGCGAGCGGCCCGCTGTCCCTCCGGACCCGCGGGGCGGACCGCAGCCGGCCTTCTGCGACCTGGAAGAGCACAACGCGCTGACCGCGCACCAAGAGCGCCAGCGCCTGGCGGACGACCCCGACCGAGGAGGCGAGGCAAACCGTGGCTGACGAGGCGTACCGAGCAGTCTTTCTGCGAGTCCACCCGACGGGAAAGATGGTGCTGAGCCTGACGACCGAACCCGACGGGAAGGAGCCGCAGTACGCGCAGCTCGTCGCCGACGAGCTCGGCGTTCCGGCCCTGGACGTCAAGGTCGTGCCCGCCGACACCAACCGGTTCGGCGTCGGCCACGGCTACAACAAGAGCCCTTCCGAGGGCACGTCGGCGGCGATCGTGAGCGCCGCGGGAAAGATTCGCGACAAGGCGCAGCTGCTCGCAGGCATGGCGCTCGACACCTCACCCGAGACCCTCACGTGGTCGAACGGGGCCTGGGTCGGAGCCGGCGAAGGCGATCCCACGCGGGTCAAGACGATCGAGGACCTGGCGCTGTACGCGCACGGCACAGGCGCCCTGCCGCCGGGGGTCGAGGGCGGGCTGGACGCGCAGACCGTCTACCGCGACTGACCCGCCGTCACCGTGTCAGCGGGATCTGGTTCTTCCAGACCAGGTCGTTCACGACGCCCCAGTCCAGGTTGGCGAAGAACGCGTCGATGTACGCCGCGCGGTCGTTCTGGAAGTCGAGGACGTACGCGTGCTCGTAGACGTCGAGCGCGACGAGCGGAGTCGCGTTCCAAATCGGGAACGTGTTCTGCGCGTCGCCGACGTAGTTGAAGAGCCGCCCCTCGTCCCAGTCGTAGGCCGTCCACGCCCAGCCGCGACCGCCCATCCCGCTCGCCTTCAGGTCGGCGCCCCACGCATCGGCCGATCCGAAGTCGCGCTCGATCAACCGCCGGATCGGGCCGGCTGGCCTGCCGCCATTCCCCCCAAGGTGCTCGAAGTAGAGCTCGTGGTTCTTGATTCCGCCGATCGCGAAGGAGAGGTCGATCTTCAGCGCCCGCAGGTCTGCGTCGGTTCCAGCGAGCTGCGCGAGAATCGCGTTCCGCTTCTGGACGTAGCCCTCGTAGAGCTTGTAGTGGGCCAGGACCGTCAGTCGTGAGATCCCTTCGAGGTCCAACAACGCCGGCTTCAGCTCTCGGGGCGCAAGCTCGTCGTGGGTGGCCGCCTCCGACGGGAGGGTGGCGTCGATCGCGACCTCCACGTCGTCGGCGACCCTCAACGCTCCGAACAGACCTGTGTAGGGCGTCATTCCCCAGTTGCTCTGCGTGACGACGACTCGGCCGCTGAGCTTGCCGTCCTCCGCGACCGCGAGCTCGAACGTGAGCGGACGCGTCTCGCCGACCAGTGTCAGCTCGCCCTCCACCCTGAGCCCGCCGTCGGCCCTCTGCACCGAGGTCGACCTGAACTCGATGCTCCTGCGCAGTAGGACCTCGTCGTCGATCGTCTGCTCGATGTTCGCCTTGTCCTCGTACCCGAGCGGTTGCATCCCGCCGGTGCCCTCACGCACACGGAGGGACGTGGGGTCGACGTCGAGCGCGATGCTGGTCGCCTCGCCGACCTCGAACGTCGCTTCCCAGCCGAGGACGTGAATCAGGAGGTCGTGTCCGGCTTTGGCCGCTGCCCCTGTGCGTCCGGTCCTCACCGACAGGGTGCCGTCCTTGGGTCCGAGCTTGTACGTGCCTGGCGGGATCGGGATGCGCGGAGCCTAGAGCACGCTTGGATAGGGTCCCGCAGTGGCCGTCCGGCTCGAGCATCCTTTCTCCACCGAGAAACCGATTGACGAGACCTACGCAGCGATTCTCGACCTCGAGCGCCTGGTTCCGTGCGTCCAGGGAGCCAGCGTTCTCGAGAAGACCGGGCCCGACTCCGTCAAGGCGCAGATCGACATCAAGATGGGGGCGATGTCGATGATCTTCGCCGGTACCGTCGAGATCGTCGAGCAGGACCCTGAGGCCCACCGGATGGTGATGAGCGTGAAGTCCAAGGAACAGGGCGGCTCGGGCTATGCGAAGGCCGAGGTCGTCTTCTCGCTCACGGACGGCGGAGGGACGGTCAACACCAACGCACAGATCACCGGAAAAGCCGCGTCGATGGGCGAGGGCGTCGTCCACGGCGTCCTGGACGCGCTGATCAAGGACTTCAGCGGCAAGCTCGCCACCCTCTGACCGCGATGGCGACGATTCCGATGAGAGAGGTCCGCGAGGGCGAGGTGCCGCGCGACGGCGGGACCGCGCTTCAGGAGGACCCTGATCGGCCCGTCTTCCACGGGAATGGGCCGGACGACTACGTCTGCGTGGAGTGCGGCAACCTCCTTGCAGAGGCGATGCATCCGGTGCAGATGACGAAGAAGGTCCGGGTCCGCTGCGGACGGTGCTCGACGGTCAACGTGTCGGTGATCGACGGGTACGAAGGGCCCGACCGCACCTAGGAACGGAGAGTCCGGAGCGAGTCTCGGTGGCGCCGGAACGCGGCGGCGCCGTCTCCGTCCACGGCCGCGATCCGGACGACCGGCGGGTGCCCCATGGCCGGCGTGGCGAGGTCCCGCAGCGCGTCGTGGTACGCGCGCTCCCGCTGCACGCCGCCGAAGCCGAAGCCCTTGGCGGCGAGGCCGCTCTCGAGACCGTCGGTGCTGGAGCACCACGCGCGGCAGAGCTCCTTGTGCTCGTCGAGATCGAACGCGACCGGGGCGTCGGCGCGATACAGGTCGAGGGTTGCCAGGCGGAACGAGGTGAAGTGCGCCGACTCGTCGACCTCGATCACGGTGCCGGTCGGCTCGTGCACCAGGTCGACGGGGAGCAGCAGGTTCTCGCGGGCAGCGTGAAGAACGGAGACGTCCCCGTTGAGGCGGGCGTAGATCGCCCCGAGCTGTTCGATCGCCGAAGTCACCGGCGCCACGAGCGCCGGATCCCGCCGGGCCTTCGCGACGCGTTCGAGTCCGACGTGGCCCTGCTCGCACAGCCAGTCGAACGACCGGGTGCCTAGCACGATTCCGTCCTGAGCAGCGGCCCGGGCGAAAGCCGACCTGGCGTCGCCGGACGCTTCAGGTGACACGCGCAGGCCTCGCCGCCACCTGGCGATACTCGCCCGTCTCCACCAACCGAGCCAACCGGTCGACCGTGTCCCAAACGTCGACGAAACGGCTGTAGAGCGGCGCAAAGCCGAGCCGGACGATGTCGGGCGGGCGGAAGTCCGGAATCACCCCGGCGCGCTCGATGAGTGCGCGGCAGAGGCGCCACCCATCCTCGTGGCCGAGCGAGACGTGCGCCCCGCGCCGCATCGGATCGCGAGGCGTGTTCAAGCGGAAGCCGAGCGGCTGGAGCCGCTCGTCGAACAGTGCGACGAGGAACTCCGTGAGCGCAGCCGCCTTCTCGCCGACGCGCTCGAGCCCCGCTGCGAGGACCAGCTCGATGCCCGCCAGTACTGCGACGAGGCCGAGGATCGATGGAGTTCCCGCGAGGAAGCGCTCGATCCCTTCCGCGGGCTCGTACCGCGCTCCCATCCGGAACTGGTCCCGCTGACCGAACCACCCCCACACCGGTGAGCGCATTCGCTCCTGGAGATCGGACCGCACGAAGAGAAATGCGGGAGCGCCGGGGCCGGCATTGAGGTACTTGTACGTGCAGCCGACCGCGAGGTCCGCTCCGCTATCGGAGATTCGAACCGGAATCGCGCCGGCGGAGTGGCTCAGATCCCAGAGCACCATGGCGCCGGCGTCGTGAGCAGCCTCGGTGATCGCCGGCAGGTCGGCCAGGGCGCCGGTTCGGTACGACACGTGCGAGAGGCTGACGAGCCCCACGTCGTGCGCGGACGCCGCCCGGGTCACGTCATCCGCCGCCGGGCCCTCGATCGGATTGGTCGTCATGCGTCGCAGCTCGAGGCCGCGCCCTGCGGCGATGCCCTCGAGCACGTAGCGATTCGTCGGGAAGTCGTGGTCATCGACGAGCACTGCGCGTTGCTCTCCTGCAAGGTCGAGGGCGGCCGAGGCCAGCTTGTAGAGGTTGATCGTCGTCGAGTCGCAGGCGAGCGTTTCGCCGGGGCGCGCGCCGATCACGTCTCCGATCTCGTCGCCGATGTGGACGGGGAGCTCGATCCAGTCCTCCCAGCCTCCGACGAGGCGGTCTCCCCACTCGTGTACGAAGGCCTCGATCCGCTCGACCGTTTCATGCGGCAGGCGGCCGAGCGAATTGCCGTCCGCGTAGATGCGTAGCTGGTCGTTCAGGACGAAGCGCTCGCGGAACCCGGCCAGCGCGTCGGCGTGGTCGAGAGCCTCGGCGTGTGTGCGGTGAAGCGTCACCCGATTGGCGACAGTCTCCTACAGCGCACCGAGCCGGCAGGACGGTTCGTTCTTGACAACGCTGCCGCACGACGCGTTGAATCAGCCGCATGCTCCTCGCTGCGGTCGAATACGCACGTCCGTCGACCGTGGAGGACGCAGTGCGATTGCTCTCCGCTCACGACGGTGCCCGCGCGCTCGCGGGCGGACAGACGCTCACGAACGTCATGAAGGCCCGGGCGGCCGCGCCGGACGTGCTCATCGATCTCAACGGGCTCGACGAGCTTCGGACGATCTCGCGGGCGGGAGATGGCAGCCTCGAGCTCGGAGCGATGACAACGCTCTCGCAGCTGATCCGCTCCTCTGAAGCCGCCGAGGCGCGCCCGATCCTGGGCGAGGTGGCCTTGCAGATCGCGGACGTCCAGGTGCGAAACCGGGGCACGATCGGCGGAAACATCTGCTCCAACGATCCGACGAACCATTTGCCGCCGCTGGTCGCGGCGCTGGACGCGACGATGACCATCCACAGCGACGACGGAGAGCGAACCGTGACCTCCGACGAGTTCTTCGTTGGGGTCTACATGACCGCTGTCGGCCCAGGCGAGCTGCTGACGAGGATCACGATTCCGGCTGCCGACGGCGCCAAAGACGGCTTCGCCTCGATTCCGATCGGCCGGGACGGGACCTGCATCGTCAACGCGGCCGCTGCGGTCACGGACGGACAGGCGCGGATCGGGCTCGGTTGTGTGGCCGCGACGCCGCTTCTGCTCACCTCGGAGACCGGCGAGGCTGCCGTTCGCGAAGCGGTGCGTGGCGCAGGTCTCGACCCGCCCTCCGACGTCCATGCGTCGGCCGATTACCGAAAGCATCTTTCCGAGATCGTTGCGATTCGAGCTGTCGAGGCGGCGGCGTGATCGAGCCCGTTCGCGGTCAGCGCATCTCGGTCGTGGTGAACGGCGACCGCCACGAGCGGGACGTGGAGGCTCGGCGGCTGCTGGTCCACTTCCTTCGCGACGATCTCGACCTCACCGGCACGCATGTCGGTTGCGACACGGGAAACTGCGGTGCCTGCACCGTGATCGTCGACGGCGTCGCCGTGAAGAGCTGCATGATGCTCGCGGTGCAGGCCGACGGGACGGCCGTCGAGACGGTCGAGGGGCTGGCCCCCGACGGCGAGCTCCACCCGCTTCAGCAGTCGTTCAGCTCCTTCCACGCGCTTCAGTGCGGCTATTGCACGCCGGGGATGCTCATGAGCGCGAAGCACCTGCTCGACCACAATCCTGAGCCGACTGACGGCGAGATTCGGCGGGCGATCCAGGGCAACATCTGCCGCTGCACCGGCTACGTGAACATCGTCGAGGCGATTGCTGCAGCGGCCAAGGGCGAGGTCAAGTGAGCGAGACGACCGTCACGCCGGATCAGCCGATCACCGTCGAGGAGCAGGAGGTCGCGCCGGGCTTCATCGGCCAGAACGTCCCGCGGAAGGAGGATCGGCGGCTCGTCCAGGGTGAGGGCGTCTTCGTCGACGACGTCAAGCGCCACGGCATGGCGTACGTCCACTTCGTCCGGTCGCCCTACGCGCACGCGGCGATCAGCGCGATCGACGTCTCGAAGGCGATGGAGCTCGAAGGCGTCTACGGGACGCTGATCGGCGAGGAGGTCGCAGCCGAGACCGAGGCCTTCTTCCAGATCGCACCGCCGCCCGGAGGGGATCTCCAGGACTACGCACTCGCCGTCGGGCGGGTACGCCACGTCGGCGAGCCGGTCGTCGCCGTCGCCGCGGCGACCCGCGAGCTGGCTCGGGACGCCGCCGACCTGGTCGAAGTCGAGTACGAGCCCCTCGACCCGGTCCTCGACCCCGAGACCGCGGCCGACCCCGCGACCACGCAGCTCCACGAGGAGGTCCCGAACAACACCATCTGGCAGGGGAACTTCGACTATGGGGACTACGACGCCGCCCTCGCCGAGGCCGACAAGGTCGTGCGGATCAAGCGACTGCACTTCCATCGTTTCTCTTCGACTCCGCTGGAGACGAGCGGCGCAGTTGTCGAGTACAACCGCGGCACGGGGCAGTGGACGATCCACTCGAACAACCAGTTCCCCGGCTTCGCGATCATCATGATGGCGCCGGCGCTGAAGGTCGGGCTGGACAAGCTGCGCTTCGTCTCCCAGGACATCGGCGGAGGCTTCGGCAACAAGATCTGCACGCACGTCCAGCTCGTCGCCATGTGCCTGCTCGCCCGCAAGCTCCGGCGAGCGGTCAACTGGACGGAGTGGCGCACCGATCAGCACACGGCCAACTCGCACGGGAACGAGCGGGTCTTCCTCGACGTCGAAGTGCCGGTCAAGGCGGACGGCACGATGCTCGGGTTCAAGGCGCGGATGATCGACGACTGCGGCGCCTGGACGCGATACGAGCCGCTCGGCTGCATCATCTGGGCGCAGGTCACGCCCGGCGTGTACCGCTGGCGGAACGTCCGCGTCGACTTCACCCAGGTCTGCACGAACAAGTCGCCGTGCGGCCCGAACCGGGGCTACTCGCGGATGCAGCACCTGTGGTTCACGGAGCGGATCATCGACATCGTCGCGCAGGAGCTGGACGCCGACCCGGTTGAGATCCGCAAGCGCAACTACATCCGCGCCGACGAGATGCCCTACGAGACGCCGAACGGCTGCGTCTACGACTCCGGTGACTACGCGCGCTGTCTCGACGAGGCGCTGAAGCTCGTCGGCTACGAGTCGATCGACGAGAAGCGCAAGGATGCGGAGTCGCGGGGCAAGCTGCTCGGCGTCGGCATCGGCTCCACCCTCGACTCGGGGACGAACAACTTCGGCCAGTCCACGCTCGTCAACCCGGAGCTCCAGTTCTCGGGGAACAACGAGGTCGCGACGGTCAAGCTCGACATCTTCGGCGAGATCGTCGTCACCCTCGGGACGACGCCGCAGGGTCAGAGCCACGAGACGACTGCAGCGCAGGTAGTCGCGGACATCCTCCACGTGTCGCCCGACGACGTGAATGTCCGTGCCGGCCACGACAGCTACTGGAACTCCCACGCGGGTTTCTCCGGCACGTACGCAAGCCAGTTCGCGGTCACCGGGCTCGGGGCCGCGAAGGGTGCGGCCGACATGCTCGCGGACGAGATCCTGAAGCTCGGCGCTGCTGTCCTCGGCGCCGAGTCGGCGGACGAGGTCGAGCTCGACGGTGGCTTCGTGCGGCGGAAGGACAACCACGAAGCCGCGCTGCCATTCATGGCGTGCGGCGCGATCGTGAATGCGAACAACGCCGTCCTCCCGCTCGAGCTCCGCGACCTCACACTCAACTGCCGCTATGTCTACGTCCCTCCCCACCAGCTGCCGGACAAGGAGCGCAAGTACGGCAACTTGACGTTGACCTACGCCAACCAGATCCACGCATGCGTGGTCGAGGTCGATCCGGAGACGGGCGTCTACGAACTCGTCGACTACGGCGCGGTCGACGACTGCGGCGTCCGGATCAACCCGCTGATCGTCGAGGGCCAGGTGCACGGCGCAGCCGCACAGTCGATCGGTGCCGCGACGCACGAGATCTTCCACTACGACGAGGACGGCAACCTCCTGACTCCGAACTTCTACGACTACCACGTGCCGCACGCGCTGGACATGCCGCCGCTGAAGACGGCCTACGTCGAGTCGCCGTCGCCGTTCACGTCCCTCGGAACGAAGGGGATGGGCGAAGGTGGCGGCGCGGGGCTCAGCGCGGTGGCTGCGGCCCTTCAGGACGCACTTCGCGGCTCCGGCAAGCCGATCGTCTCGTCCAGCTCGAATCCCTACAACACCGTCTGGGAGCTCCTCCGGAACCCGGACGAGAGCCGGCAGCTGGTCGAGGTCGAGGACCGGTGAAAATCCAGGGCGAGCGAGCGTTCGCCGCGCCGCGGCAGACGGTGTGGGGTGTCTTGCAGGACCCGGCGCAGATGGCGGCCCTCATGCCGCATGTCGAGAGCTTCGACGTCGAGGACGACCGCCGCTGGAAGGCCAACGTCAAGATCCCGCTCGGCCTCGGCTCGCTGAAGATGTCGATCAGGTTCGAGAAGCTGGAGGAACGGGAGCCGGAGTTCTCCCGGCTGCAGGCGAAGGGGACCGGGGTGGGTGCTCTGATGAACCTCCAGACGCAGTTCAATCTCAGCGACCAGGACGGCGCCACCGCCATGGCCTGGGAAGCCGACGTTCGGATCGCCGGGCCGGTGGGCAGCATGGGGCAGCGGGTGCTTCAGCCGATCGTGAACCAGCAGGTGCAGCTCGTGCTCACCGCGCTGGACAAGCAGGTCGCGAAGGCCGGCGGCGAGTCCCCTGACGCCGATGCCGAGACGCAGGATTCCGGGCCTCCCGCGGAGACCACGCCCGAAGGGGATCCGGCAGCCGACGCCGGCTCGAGCGGCGCCGAGGAGGGCCAGCACCCGCTCGAAGAGGAGTCGTACTCGGAAAACCGTTGAACCGCCTCATCCTCGGATGCGGAAACTTCGGCGGGATCGGCTCGGCACCGGCCTTCTTCGGGCAAGGTGAGTCGGAAGAAGAGGCGTTCGCCCTGATGGACGCAGCCTGGCAGCTGGGGTTCACCCAGTTCGATACGGCTGACGCGTACGGCGGCGGGAGGAGCGAGACCTGGATCGGGCGGTGGATGGCCGACCGAGGGCATCGGCCGGCGCTCACGACGAAGGTCTTCCATTCGGTCGTCGGCGATCCGTCCGACCGCGGTCTCGCCCGCGATCGGATCCTGCGGCAGATCGAGGGGAGCCTCGAGCGGCTCGGGATCGAGCGGGTGGACACGTACATGATCCACGCGCCGGATCCAGACACGCCGGTCGCGGAGACCGTCCAGGCCCTCGCCGAGCTCCTCGACGCCGGCCGTATCGGCGCGATCGGGGCCAGCAACGTCGACCGGGCCTGGCTGGAGGAGGCGCTGGCCGTTGCGCCGGTGTCGGTCGTGCAGAACTCCTTCTCGCTGCTGGATCGGGAAGCCGAGAGGGAGGTTCTTCCGTTCTGTGCGGAGCGGGGCATCGCGTTCATCGTCTTCGGCCCGCTCGAGGGCGGCTGGTTGGCCGGGAAGTACCGACGCGGCGAGCCGCCGCCCGCGGGATCGCGAATGACGCTGCGTCCGGAGCCGTACCGGCATCTCGACGACGACGCGGTGTACGACGGGCTCGAACGGTTCGCAGAGGCCGCGAGCAAGCGCCGGGTCGACATGCCGACGTTGGCGCTTGCATGGATCCTCTCCGACCGGCGCGTCGCGAGTGTCGTCGTCGGGCCGCGCCGCCCCGAGCATCTCGATCCGGCGGTGGGGGCGCTCGACCTTCCGCTGTCCGAACTCGAGCGGGATCAACTAGCGTCGTTTTTCCCATGAGCCTGCTCGTGCTCAACCAGCAAGAGGTGGAGGAGCTCCTCGACATGGAGGGCTGCATCGAGGCGATGGCCGAGGCGCTCTCCTCGCTCGCCCGCGGCGAAGTGCACGTCCCGCTCCGCGCCGTCGTCAAGCCGCCGTCGGAGGACACCTTCATCGGGCTCATGCCTGCGCATCGCGGCGGCGACGTTCCGCTCTACGCGCTGAAGACCGTCTGCGTAATGCCCGACAACCCGCAGCGCGGCCTGGACGCGCACCAGGGGACCGTCACGCTGTTCGATGGTGAGACGGGAGAGACGCGCGCGATCATGAACGCGTCGGCCATCACCGCGATCCGGACCGCGGCGGTCTCGGCGGTCGCCACACGCCTGCTCGCCCGCGAGGACGCACGCGAGCTTGGGATCCTCGGCGCCGGGGTGCAGGCACGATCACATCTGGAGGCGCTGCGGCTCGTCCGCGACTTCGATCGCGTCCGCATCTACGCGCCCACGGCCGAGCACGCACGGGCGCTTGCGGCCGAGACCGGGGCGGAGGCGGTCGGGAGCGCCGAGGAAGCGGTGCGAGACGCCGACGTCGTCGTCACCGCGACGAGCTCCGTGGAGCCGGTCCTCGAACGGAAGTGGCTGAAGCAGGGCGCGCACCTCAACGTGATCGGAGGCCGTCCGCCGACGATGCGCGAGCTCGACGTCGCAACGGTGGCCGACTCCGCCTTCTACACGGACAAGCGGGAGTCGGCCGAGAACGAGGCTCACGACTACCGTGACGCGCTCGAGGCCGGTGCAATCGGCTCCGACCACATTCGCGGCGAGATCGGCGAGGTGCTGATCGGCTCGGCGCCCGGCCGTCAGTCGCCGGAGGAGCTCACGGTCTTCCGCTCCCTCGGGCTCGCGGTCGAGGACCTCGCCGCCGCGGAGTACGTCGTGCGTCGCGCGCGCGAGCGCGGAGCCGGCGTCGAGGTGGACTTCTGATTCCGCTCGAGGAGATCCGCGCCGCGCGCGAGACGATCGCCGGGACAGCGGTACGCACGCCGCTCGTGAGGCTTCACGCGCCGGAATCAGCCGCCGAGATCTTCCTCAAGCTCGAGACCATCCAGCCGATCGGGTCCTTCAAGCTGCGGGGCGCCTACAACGCGGCGCGCCGGGCCGACCCCGAGCTGGTGCGCGCCGGACTGATCACAGCGAGCGCCGGGAACATGGGCCAGGGCATGGCCTGGGCGGCGAAGGAGCTCGGGGTGCCCTGCACGGTGGTCGTTCCGGACTACGCGCCGGAGACGAAGGTCTCGGCGATGGAGCGGCTCGGCGCCGATGTGGTCAAGAAGCCGTTCGACGAGTGGTGGGAGGCGCTCGAGGAGTCTCGGCTGGAAAGCGTCGAAGGGCTTTTCCTCCACCCGGTCGAGAACGAGCAGGTGATGGCGGGGAACGGGACGATCGGACTCGAGATCCTCGAGGACCTTCCGGACCCGGACCTGGTTCTCATCCCTTTCGGCGGCGGCGGCCTCACGACCGGGATCGCCAGCGCGATCAAGGCGGAGCGCCCCGAGACAAAGGTCTACTGCGTGGAGCAGGAAACGGCGGCCCCGCTCAACGCGACCCTCGAGGCTGGCTCGATGCAGGCGATCGACTACCAGGTGTCGTTCGTCGACGGTGCGGGGGCGAAGGCCCTGCTACCGAAAATGTGGGGCCTTGTGGAGCCCCTGATCGACGGCGCGCACCGGGTCTCGCTCGATGAGGTCGCCGACGCGATCCGTATCCTCGCCCAGCGCGTGCGGGTCATCGCCGAGGGAGCGGGCGCCTTGGCGCCCGCGGCGGCGCTCTCCGGCCGGGCGGGGGAGGGAAAGATCGTCTGCGTCGTCTCGGGCGGGAACATCGATTTCCCCGTCCTGTCGAGGATCCTCGCCGGCGAGACGCCCTAGGCCAGCAGTCCGCGGTGGTCGCGCAGCGCGTCGAGGACGGCGTCGATGTCCTCCGCGGTGTTGTAGGCGTGCGCGGAGACGCGAAGGTTCCCGTCCCGCTCGGACGTGACGATGCCGCGCGCTTGGAGCGCAGCGACCAGGGCGTTCACGTCCGTGGACTTGATGCAGATCAGCGCCCCGCGCCGCTCGAGCTCCCGAGGGGTCGTGACCGTGCCGCCCAGGTCGTCCACGCCCGCCAGCAGCCGCTCGTTGAGGGCGTTCACGTGCTCTTGCGTCTCAGTGATTCCGATCTCCTGCATCAGCTCGACTCCTGCGATGCCGGCATAGATCGAGGGCACCGGCGGCGTGCCGGACTGGAAGCGTCGAGCTGTCGGCGAGGGCGAGTAGTCGTAGATGTCCATCGCGAAGATGTCCTCGTCGGCGAACCAGCCGGTTGCAGTGGGCCACGCGCGCTCCCACAGCTCGCGGCGGCAATAGAAGAACGCCAGGCCGGCCGAACCGAGCAGGTACTTGAGCACCCCGGCGGCGAGGAAGTCGACGTCGAGCTCCTTCACGTCCACGGGCATCGAGCCGACCGTCTGATAGGCGTCGAGCAGCACGAGTGCGCCCTGCTCGTGGGCGATGCGCGCGACCTCGGCCGGATCGACCTTCTCGCCCGTGCGGTAGGAGACGTGCGTCGTCGAGACGATGAGCGTGTCGTCGTCGACGGCCGACTCCAGCGCATCTGGCCGCGCATGGGTCACGCGGGCGCCGCGCGCCTCCTGCGCGTGCCAGATCTGCCCGATCGTCGGGAACTCGATGTCCGTGAGGACGACCTTCGAGCGGGCCGCGAACCGGAGCCCGCTCGCGAGCGCGGCGACACCGGCCGAATTCGACGTCGTCACGGCGATCTCGTCCGGCTCGGCGTTGATCAGCTCAGCGAACGCGGCGCGCGCGGCTTCCGTGCGCTCGACCCAGTAGTCCCAGGGAGCACCCTTGTCGTCCCAGTCGCGGAGGTACTCCTCGTACGAGCGGCGCACTGCGTCCGAGAGCGCCCCCTGCGAGCAGCTGTTGACGTACACGAGCCGCTCGAAGATCGGGAATCGGGCCCGGACGGCCTCAACGTCCATTGGCCCCGGACATGGCGCTTCTGGGGCGTCGCTCGCAAAGGAGGCTCGCGGGCGGAGCGCAGGACAGTACGCCGCAGTACGGACAAGCTCCGCCCGCGCAGCATCCTGCGGCGAGCGGCGTCAGGCTCGGCGGAGTCGGGCTCCGCCCGGCGGGAGCCGAGCCGGCCAGGAGCGTCAGGTCAGCGGCCAAGGTAGGCCTTGCGGAGATCCTCATTGGCCAAGAGTGCCTTCGCGGAGTCGGCCAGGACGATCCGGCCGGTCTGGAGGACGTAGCCCCGGTCGGCGATCGAGAGCGAGACATTCGCGTTCTGCTCGACGACCAGCACGGCCACGCCGGACTCGTGCACTTGCTGGATGATCTCGAAGTTCCGCTCGACGAGGATCGGCGCGAGCCCCATCGACGGCTCGTCCATCAGGAGCAGCTTCGGCTTCGACATCAGCGCCCGTCCCATCGCGACCATTTGCTGCTCTCCGCCGGAGAGTGTCCCGGCCAGCTGCTTCCGCCGGTCCTTCAAGACCGGGAAGAGACCCAGAACCCTTTCCAGCTGCTCGTCGAAGCTGCTCTTCTCGAGATAGGCGCCCATCTGCAGGTTCTCCAGCACCGTCATCGGTGCGAACAGGCGGCGGTTCTCCGGGACGATCGCCATCCCCCGCGCGATCCGGTAGCTCGTCGTCTTGCCGGTCACGTCCTCGCCGTCCAGTTCCACGGTGCCCGACCTCGACCGAACGAGCCCGAGGATCGTCTTCAGAGTGGTCGACTTCCCGGAGGCGTTCCCGCCGAGAAGGCAAACGAGCTCGCCCTTCGCGACCTCGAGCGAGAGCTGCTGGAGGATGTGGATCTCGCCGTAGTACGTGTCGACGTCTTGCAGTCTCAGCAGGCTCATGCCGCTCCCTGGAGTCCCAGGT